>JANXLS010000758.1 GCA_025355035.1 Planctomycetota bacterium
GGATACGACGCGCGCAGTTTCAAAGCGCTTGCAGCAACAATTGGTTCGGCAACGGCGCGCCGCTTGAGCGAACATGGCGTCACGGCGGATTTGGTGCCGCCCGAATACGTGGCGGAATCGATTGTCGCCGCGTTGCAAACAGTCCATGAAATCAGCGGACGAAAATTCCTGCTCGCTCGCGCGGATATCGCGCGCAGCGAACTGCCTGCAGCATTGAAGGCGCTGGGCGGCGAAGTGGTCGACGCCGAAGCGTACCAAACGATTCTCGAAACCGAAGGCCAGGAAGAAGCGCTCGCCGCGCTCGATAACGGAATGATCGACGCCGTGACGTTCACGTCGGCTTCGACGGCGCGTAATTTTGTGCAGATTCTCGGACAGGAACGATTGAAGAAAGTCATCGACACCAAGCGCATCCAATTCATGTCGATCGGCCCGATCACGAGCAAGGCGATGACGGAATGCGGCATCCCGATTCACGCAGAAGCCGCAGTGCATGATATTCCGGGATTGATCGAGGCTTGTAAAATGATCGGTTCGAAGACGTAAAACTATTTCGCACGAATCAAACTCTCATCGTCTATGTTCAATCGACGACGCAGGGCAGCGGTCTCATTCAAGAACCGTTGCGCGTCATTGTAATATCCCGCGGTTTTTTTCAATCCCGGTTGATGCTTCTGAAAATAGACGTTGAAGCGAAGCATGTATTTTTCACGCGCGAGTTTCGCTGCCATTGAAGTCAGTGCAATCGAAAAATGCTTTGAGTCGCCCTCAACGTAGAAACCGACACGAATGAAACGATCTGTCAAATCGAATCGGTAAATAGATTCGGTCTCCGTTTCGCATTCGACATGAACGAGCGCGGATTCGAATGTTTCACTGAGCAACGGCGCGTAAAACTTTCGGCCGCCCTGTCGATCGATCGCGGCGAAGACCGATTCATTGGAACGGCCCAGCGACGTAAGCCGTTTCAATTCGCGAGCGATTGTCCGCCAACTGGCCTCGGCTTTGTTCACCCCACTTGATAACGTTGCGTTTAACATGCGAACGCTTTGTGCACGCGCGCCGAAGGCGAGTACGTCGATGCCGGTGTTTGCCAAAACGTTTCGAAGCTTGGCGCAATTTACTGGCGCACTTTTTTCGGTAAGAGCATTGCATTCGAACCAGAAGTCGCGTCTCAAATCATCGTGGTCTTCCTTGGGAATCAGCGCGTTAAGACTCAGCGCCGCGTTCGGATGAATTGCGTTTGCGCATTCCATGAACGAGCGGACACCCCTCTCAAGCGCCGCCATTCCGCTGCTTCCGGAATAAATCATCTTGGAATCATCGATTGCAATGCCCGAACCGTTGACACGGCAAACTGCGGGACGCAGCGCCCGCCACAGATCACAGCCGGATTCACCGAAAGAATCGGGAATACGGAATGCAGCATATCCGTGGCACAGCGGTCCGAGTACCGGGCCGTAGCCGGCTTCATCGATTCCAATCAGCAGCAATTTTGTGTCTCCATGCGTTTGGTGTGAAGACACTTTTAGCGGATGGTGTTGGAAAAGAAATTTCGAAAACGAGATTCATCATTAAAATCGGCGCATGATCAATCTTTTGCTTTTGCCCTTATTTTTTCTCGCAACGATTTCGATTTTCGCTTGGCTCTTCATTTTACTGCATCCCGCCAAACCGTGGGATTTTCAACCGGTCGGCGATGAGGGTCCACCTCCACCTCTTCCATCTGGGGCGACATTTCCGCGTGTTGCAATCATCGTCCCAGCGCGAAATGAAGCCGAGTCGCTGCCCCAGACTCTCCCGGCATTGTTACGCCAGGACTATCCCGCAGACTTTTCGGTCTACGTCATCGACGACCGTTCGACTGACGGCACGGCTGGAATTGCGCGCGAGATCGCTCGACGTGAAAACACAGCGGCGCGACTCAACGTCATTCAAGGTGCCGCACTTCCCGATGGATGGACGGGCAAAGTGTGGGCGCTGAATCAGGGGGCGATGGCGGCGGTCGCCGAGAATGCCGATTTCTTTATGCTGACTGACGCTGACATTTTTCACGAGCCGGGATCGTTGAAGCGGCTCGTCGCTGAAAGTATGACGATGAACCTCGGCATGAATTCGCGCATGGCTCGCTTGCGCTGCGAGTCCCCAGCGGAACGACTGCTCATCCCGGCGTTCGTTTATTTCTTCAACATTCTGTACCCCATGCGCCGAGTGAACAATCCGAACGATCCGCTCGCGTCGGCTGCGGGCGGGTGTGTGGTCTTGTCGCGCGAAGCATGGAAGCGCTTGGGCGAGTCCTTCGAACCCATCAAATCGGAGATCATTGACGACGTCAATCTTGCGCGGCAGATCAAAAGCCGTGGCCTGCCGATTCGATTGAGTCTGAGTCGAACCGAAGTCGTGAGTCTGCGCGAGTATCCGTATCTGAGCGATATTTGGAAGATGGTTCGCCGCACGGCGTTCACGGAGTTGAAGTATTCGTGGCCGCGCGTGTTCGGAGCGTTGGCCGGGTTGGCGCTACTGTTTATGGTGCCGTTCATTTCAATCGCCGCCGGCGTGCTGGGATTGTTATTCGGCGCTACGCAGATTTATGCGCTGATCGCAATCGCGAAAGGATCCATCGCGCTGGCGATTATGGGACATGTATACGCACCCGCGATGCGCTTCTTCAGGTTGCCAGTGCTGTTTGCATTCTCGTTGCCCGCCGCTGGAATTTTGTATGGAATGATGACCTTCGATTCGGCATTCCGACATGCGCGGGGGATGGGTGTGCAGTGGCGTGACGCAAGAGCGCCGGGAACTAAGCAATGAGCAACTTACCGAAGTGGTTTCGGATTCACTTGAGCACGGCAATCGTGTTGATGATCGCTGCTGCATTCATTCTGAAGTTGAATCTTGTAACCGGAGAAGACTACCTCGAACAAACTAACTATGGATGGCCGGTAACCTATTTGTATCTGGATCACTGGACTGTGAGGGACAAACGCGTCGTTCACTGGAATTGGGACTTCAAAGGCGTTTTCGTCGACACCGTCGGTTGTAGTGGGATTATAGCAAGCATTGCGATCATCCTAGAAAAACGCATCGCCATTCTGGCTCGGATGAGGAATGAAAAGAGGGAGTGAGCGCGACACATCCGGCTCGATTTTAACGTTTTTTGCTCGCTCAATTATTCGTCAAAAATACGCTTGAATGCGATCTTCTTTGCTTGGCGCCGGGTCGCTTATTCGAGTATAATTTTCCTATGCAATAAACGATAAAATGGCGGTGAACGAATGCCGTGTTTTGTTGCGCGAAAAACGCGCGCGATTTGGA
>JANXLS010000854.1 GCA_025355035.1 Planctomycetota bacterium
GCCAAATATGGGTCGAGAACACGTCGATCGACCGCAGGAGCATCAATGCGTGTTTTAGGTGCCTTATCGAGTAATTTCTGTAGGTCATCGAAGAGCTTGCCCTGATCTTCACGAGACAGTTTTGCAATCCCAATACGAAGAAGCATACCCTTCTTGCTTTTTGCATCGCCAACCCAGGGATGCCGAAACCAAAGCGCTTTTTTATCCATGCCGGGCGTGTAATGCCGGGGCGAAGAGATCAATTGAAGCATTTGAACGCGTCTCCTGTAACTCAGTTTTTGTGGTCTGGGTTACAGGACGGGTTACACGATTTTTGAGCAAAGTCAAGGCGATCGCGCTTTATGCTGCGCGATTTTACCTATAGAGATCGGCTGGGGAAGGGTTTAAAAATAAGCGGGCGATGGGGTTCGAACCCACGACCTTCGGCTTGGGAAGCCAACGCTCTACCGCTGAGCTACGCCCGCATACGGTATTTTGGACTTCTTAAAATTATCACGCTGAATGGGGCGCGTCAAGGTACTTCAATGGATCGATCGTTTTCTTTCCATTCCCGCCGCTTGCCTCCGCTCTTTTTTCGGCTATCATTGCTGCGCTTTAACGGTTCCAGTACTCTTGCGGGGGCGGTCCTTTGGCTCGATGGTATTACTATCCGGGTGATGAGAAGAACGTGGTCGAGCGGGTACGCAATCGCGTGTTTCGCAAGCCCGTTCCCGATTTTCCCAAGACGATTTTGATCGAAACTCAATTCGGCTGCAATGCCGGGTGCGTCTTCTGTCAGTATCCTCAATTAAAAGACGTGCTGCCGCGCGGGCGGATGAGCACGGCCATCTTCGAAAAAATCGCCAAGGAATGTGCCGGGCGCGGCGTCGAACGCTTTATTCTGTGCCTCGACAACGAACCACTGATGGACAAGGGGCTCGGCGAAAAATACGCGGTGCTCAAAAAATATTGCCCGGAATCCGTGCGCAATTTAACGACAAATGCGTCTTTACTCTTTCCAGACAAGATCGAGGAATTGATCGGTGGGGAGTTGGTCAACGAAGTCTTTCTGTCGATCAACGGCGAAACCAAAGACGTTTACGAGAAGATCATGGTTCTGCCGTTCGAGAAGGTCATGGCAAACCTCGATTACTTCTGCAACTGGTTGCGCGAGCATCCGGAGATCAAGAAAAAGCTTCGGGTTCGCGTCAACACGGTGAAGACGAAATTGGTTGCGCCTGAAGTGCCTGCGATGACCCGGCGTTGGGAGGCGGAAGGTTTCGAAATGCATGTGATCGACATGGACAACCGCGGCGATCAACTCGACATGAAGGAGATGAACGAGCTGGGCGACGACGAGGACATGAAGCCCAACACGACCTGCCGGCGGCCGTTTCACACGATGGTGCTGACGTGGGAAGGCCAGGCGGTGATCTGTTGC
>JANXLS010000876.1 GCA_025355035.1 Planctomycetota bacterium
CTGCACAGTCGCTTGCAGGGGGGCAAGTACATCGTGTGCGTCGACCCGCTCGACGCGTCCAATCTGGCGAACAACGGCGTCGTCGGTTCAATCTTCTCCGTCCTGCGCCGGGTTGATTCCGCCGAGCAGGCAACCGAAAAAGATCTGCTGCAAAAAGGCACCGAGCAAGTCGCCGCCGGTTACATCATGTATGGCCCGGCGACGATGCTCGTATACTCATCCGGGGATGGCGTCAACGCCTACACGCTCGACAATGGCATCGGCGAATTCGTGATCACGCACCGCAACATCCACATCCCCGAACGTGGCTTGACCTACGCCTGCAATGAATCGCTGTACCACGATTGGCACGAACCGACGCGCCGCTTCATTGAACATCTCCGCAAGAAAGATCTGAAATCCGAAAAACATTACTCCGCGCGTTACGCCGGATCGCTGATCGCCGATTTCCATCGCACGTTGCTCTTCGGCGGCGTGTACCTGTACCCTTCCCCTGCGTCGTCTCCGATCACCGAGGGCGGCAAACGACGCCTCCTCTATGAGTGCAACCCGATGGCCTTCGTCTGCGAACAAGCCGGCGGAAAAGCGACGAACGGAAAAGAACGCATTCTTAAGATTCAGCCGAAGACACTACATCAACGCAGCCCGCTGATCATCGGCAGCCCGTACGAAGTGCTCCTTTACGAGGACTTCGTCGCCGGTATTAAATAGGGCAAAGAGGTACCGATCGTACTTGCTCACTTTCAAATTTTGTGAGGCTGACGATCGCCGATTATAGACGGAGTGTTGTTGACTTATTAACGCTATTGCGCACAATGAGCACTTGGCTCCACTGGAGGATTATCTGTGACGCGTTCAATTCTGATCCCTATTTTGCTGCTCTGTGTCTGTTCGTGGTCGCGATCCGAAGAAACGGATACTCCAACGAAATCAGCCGACGAAACGACTCTTCAAGCCTTGCCCAAGGTCCCGACGCTCGCCACCATCGTTGGCGAGGGCAACGCCAAAGCACAGACGACGAAATGGGTGCAGGAATTGATGAAGAAGAAAGAGACCAAAGCCCGCGTCGAAATCGTACTTCTGAAACAAAAGCTGATCGCCGAACAGGAATCGCAGGACACGGAGGAGAAGGAACGCATTCGCCGCAAGAATCTCTACGATAAAGCGCACGGAACACTCTTCGATACCCAGTTCAGCAACGAAAAAAAGAAACGGTCGATCAAGCTGAAATTGGAATTCCAAGTGCCTGAAATCGACATGTACCGACGCTTGATTGCCGTATACAAAACGCGCGCCGCATTGGCGTCCAGCGTCGTTGAAGCGCTGACCAAACTCGATCGCGACAACGATGGCAAACTCACCGCCGACGAATACCGCGACGCAGCCTACATCTATCTTGCCACGCAGCGTCTCTTTACATCCGTCGATAACGATGGCGACGGCTACATTTCTTTCGGGGAAGTTGAAGCCGCTAAATCGCTTCCGGTGGATGCCGCCGCCGCCATGACAACCGGTTCCGCCTCCAAGGATGCAAACAACAGCAGTGCTTTGGTAATCAAAGGATTCGACGCCGACAAAGACGGCGTACTCACGATCGCCGAACGAAAAGCACTGAGTTCGGCGTACCTCGAAATTGAATTGAAATCGCTGCAGGAAGCTGATGCGTACCAAAAGCTCTTCGACGATCTCTCAACCGCCCGACAATCCACAGCTACCAAGTTCGAAAACCTGACCGTCGATTTATCCGACTCTAAATAAAAGCGGTTCAAAGTTGATTGTGCTCAAAGCCAACTTTAAACTTTGAACTTTGAACTGATTTCCCATGCTGACGCTGACACGAAAAGTGACGTTTTTCGCCGGGCACGTGTACCGCGGCGGTGGACAGTCGCGGACGGAACTCGAAGCGATGTTTGGCGTCGCAGCCGAACCCAGCGGTCACGGGCACAATTACGTGCTGGAGTTGAGCGTGCGCGGGCCGGTCGATCCGATCGACGGCATGGTTGTCAACATCAAGACCGTCGATCTCGAACTCAAGACGCTGCTCGCTGAAATCGATCACCGCATGATTAATGACGCGATGCCGGAGTTTGCCGATCAGGTCCCGACGACCGAACGGCTGGCTCAGGTGTTGTGGTCGCGCATTCCCGAATCCATGGGTGTGGCTCGGAGGGTGTCACTGCGGCTCGAAGAGCATCCCGGCATGTCGGTTGAAATTTTAGGAGAAAATCCGGCGATGGTGTATCTGACGCGATCGATTGAATTCTCGGCCTCGCACCGCTTGCATTCCGCTAAACTCTCCGCCGAAGACAATCAGCGGCTTTATGGCAAATGCAACAACCCGAACGGCCACGGACATAACTACGTTGTGGAAGTGACGGTCTGCGGCGAACCGGATTTGCGCACCGGAATCGTGATCGATCTCGGCAAATTCGAAACGCTGCTCGATGACGAAATCGATTCGCGCTTCGATCACAAGCACTTGAATCTGGACACCGATTTTTTCGAGAAATCGCCTGCCACCGCGGAAAACATCGCGATCGTGATTTGGAAATTGATCGAATCCAAAATCCCCGCCTGCCGCACCGGCGGGAAAGTAGAACTCCATCGCGTCCGCCTGATTGAAACCGCGCGCAGTTGGTTCGACTACTACGGCAAGTAAGAGAGCCGAATCCGCGCGGCTTGGGTCGCTGAAATTGATCCCGACTTTCTTGTGCCAAACCGATTTCAGCTTTACTTCTCTTCATACTGCTTCGGCACAGCGCTCAAAATATCCTTTACGATTTGATCCGGGCTGATGTTCTCGGCTTCGGCTTCGAAATTCAAAATGATGCGATGGCGCAGACACGGCAGAGCGACCGCAGTGATGTCTTCGAAGCTCGCATGGTATCGGCCGTCCAGCATCCCGCGAATTTTCGCGGCGAGAACCAACGCTTGAGCACCGCGCGGAGACGATCCAAACCGGACGTATTTGTTCGTCGCTTCCGTCGCGAATTCTCCGCCGGGAATTGTGGCGAGCGTCAAACGCACCGCGAAATCCAACACGGGCGGAGCGACCAGCGCCTGCCGCACGAAGCTTCTATACCGCAACAAGGCCGGGCCGTCGATGACCTGGTTTGCTTCGTACTTCGCCGTCTCCGTCGTGCGGCGCAGCACTTCCGCGAGGTCCTCGCGTCCGGAATAACCGACGTTCAATTTGAACAAAAAGCGATCAAGCTGCGCTTCGGGCAGCGGATACGTTCCTTCCTGCTCGATCGGATTCTGCGTGGCCAGCACGAAGAACGGTTGCTCCAATTTGTAGATGTTGCGCCCGACCGTGACAGAATGTTCCTGCATGGCTTCCAGCAGGGCGGACTGCGTCTTCGGTGTGGCGCGATTGACTTCGTCGGCGAGAACAATCTGAGCAAAAATGGGACCGGGCTGAAACTTCATTTCGCGCCGTCCGCCCTCGGATTCAGTCACGATGTTCGTGCCGATGATGTCGGCGGGCATTAAATCGGGCGTGAATTGAATGCGCGAGAAATGCAGGTTGAGACAATTGGCCAGTGTCCGGACGAGCAACGTCTTTCCCAGCCCCGGAGCGCCTTCGAGCAGGCAGTTGCCGCCGGCGAAGATGCAGGTCAGGACACCGTCGACAATTTCTTTGTGTCCGACCATAACCTTGCCGACTTCGTCACGGAGCTTCTGAAACATCTCGCGGAATTCGGTGGCTTGCTGGACAATCGGTTCTGCGCTCATGAACATTCCTCGGGTTTATGATTGAACAGGGGGAAAGAGATTGGCGACGGCAATTTCATTTTCAGCAATGCGAGCGACGCCGTTGCCCTCTCCTGTTGGGGAGAGTTGGGGAGAGAGGGCGGACGCATGTACTCATGCGCGGGGTGATGGGAATGTGTCGCTTTAGCGGTGCGCAGGTCAATTCGTTTATCGCGTTGACCGTCGAAAAATCTCTTTTTCGCCATCGTGTCCTATTTCGATCGCGTGCATTTCTCAACACAATTTTTGTTTCTGCCAAAGTCGTCGCCATGATGTTTCCTCCCTTCTTTTTCTGTCGCTCATCATTCCTTGTTCGCGCGCTTCTTGGCTTTCAGCAGCGCGCCGGTGTAGTCGCTCGCGGCCTTCTCGACCTGCGTTAATTTCGTGCCTCCAACAACGGGCTTCTTTCCCGTCTGCTGAGCGCTGGGATCTAGGTTAAGCGTTTTTGCAGACTCGCTGTTGCCTGCTTCTTCGTAGCGGCTTTGAGCGTCGCGGCTCATTGCGCCGCTTGGCATGAGGTCCGGCGGCGGTGGAGGAGCAGAGGATTTCCCGCCCAACGCTTCAGCCGCCGTTTTCTGCAATTCGCGCTTTTTTAAACTGAGCGCCACCATCGCGGGTTCAATGAAACCGTACAGCCACAGGAACATTTTTTCCGGATCGATGGCCAAACGCCGCACAGCCACATCGAGCGGAAACAGACAGATCGCGGCGATAAGCAACCATTTATACAGATCCGTCGGCTGGCTCTTCGGCGGAAGGTCGTGCGCGAAAACGCCGCTCTCCAGCGGTTTTAGTTGCGAGAGATCCTTGAGGCGATGGACGGTGTTCTTGCCGGTTGCGATTTCGTCCAATTGGGCGAACAGCGCATCGTCGTTGTCGCTGTGCGCAAACTCAGCGCTGTAGCTGTTAGCGATTCCGGTCACAATGCTTTGCGGCTGCTTGGCGTTCGATTGGTCGATTACGGTGATCGCATACGCGCCGACCTTGTCCACCGGAAACGTCGCTTCATAAAGACCGGCCTGTTTCATCTCGAATTTCAGTGTGTGGATATTACCTTCGTTTTCGCCTTTCGGACCCTTCGGTTCGATCGCGCTTCCGGCGAGTTTTCCGAAATTCAGGTAGTCGCCTTTCGAATCCAACGCTTCAACGACAACATGCGCAACACCGTCTTCGATCCGCGTCGTGACCGTGTGATTCGAGGGCATGCGCTTGCGGCTGGCGTCGCGCAGAACGTTCGTCCAGAATTTTTTATAGCTCGCCCAACTGACCCAATCCGGAGCCCAGCGCGTGGAACTGTCCGACGTGAACGCAACGCCCTGCCCCAGCCCATAGCGCCACGTCGCGAGAATGGGCGTCTTCACGCCCTTGACCGCCGTGTACAATTGCGTCTCCGCTTCGTCGCGCGGGCGCGTCATAACCAATGCTTTCACGGATGGGAAATCAACACCGAAATCCTTCAACGTCGGGCCGGTCACGCCCAACGAAACGGGAACGGGAAGTCCGTTGCCGTCGGGCGGATGGATCAGATTCTTGCGCACGATCGCGGCTTCCTTGATGAAGATCTGAGGCAGTTTCTTCGGATCGTTTGCGGAGTAAAAATTACCGCCGGTCTTGCCGCAGACATCTTTTAACGCGCCAACGTCCGGACCGCCGTGCGGGAAAATGGAGACTGCCGAGATGCTGATCCCGGCATTTTTCGCTGCGGCCACCGTCGCGGGTTGAGGCGGCTGCGGATCGGCATCGGTAATGATGATGACGTGTTTCTTGCTGACGTTCTGCAGTTTGGACAGTTCACTCACCGCCATTGAAACGATGGACTCGAGCGATGGCATATCGCCCGGTTCGCAGCCATCGATCAATCCGAACATCCATTGTTTGCGTGCGACCAAGGTCGGTTTGAAACACCACGATTCGGCGTTTCGGTTTTCGTAATCGACAAGCCCCGCATAGTCCTGCGGCGACAGCACGTTGATCGCCGCCTTGGATATCTTTTTCCCCCACGCATTGCCTTCGCCGAATTCGCAGGTATGCAGGACGATGCACAGCGCGCCGCTGGGCATGACTTTTTCGTTGTCCAAATCCATGTGGACCGGCAACGCCGCTTCGATCGGCGTGCCGAGATAACCGCCCGCGCCGAAACTCTGATCGCCTCCGATCATGATCAATCCCGCGCCTTGATCTTTGACGCAGCTCTCGATGACTTCCATGTGTCCGCTGCTCAAAAATCCGCGCGCAAGATTGGCGAGGATGATGCAGTCGTACGCGCGATAGTCTTCCGGATTATTCGGCAACGAAGCCGGCGAGCGGACATCCAGTGCGATCTTTTCGCCTTCGAACGCCGCGAGCAAATTCTGAACTTCCTTCAAATCGCTGGTCATGACCAGAACGCGGCTGTCGGTTTGGACATCGGTGAACGCATAGCCTTCGTTATTTTCGTCCAGCGTGTCGTCTTCCGCGCGAGCAGGCTCGAGGACCGCATGAATCTCTTTTGAGCCGCCCGAGTGCATCTTCATGCCCGAAAACGTGACGCGATTTTTGCCCGGAACG
>JANXLS010000455.1 GCA_025355035.1 Planctomycetota bacterium
TCGGTCACCTGCTTGACGATCGCGCGCGTCTGGGATTCGAGCAAGTCGAATTCCTTCGCATCGAATACCAGCGGGTGCATGATTTCCGGCAGCACTTTGATGCCTTCTTTTTTGCACTGCACAGCCGCTTCGACAATCGCGCGCACCTGCATCTCGAGAATTTCGGGATACGTGATGCACAGGCGGCAGCCACGATGACCCAGCATCGGGTTCGATTCGTGCAATTGTTCGACGCGGTGCTTGACCTTCTCGTAGGGAATACCGATCGCTTTGGCCAGCGCGCGCTGAGCCGGTTCGTCGTGCGGGACGAATTCGTGCAGCGGCGGGTCGATCAAGCGGATCGTCACCGGGAAACCCTTCATCGCCTTGAAGATTCCGTAGAAGTCTTTGCGCTGAATCGGGAGCAATTTCGCCAGCGCCACTTTGCGCACTTCCACCGTGTCGGCGACGATCATTTCACGGATCGCGAGGATGCGTTCTTCACTGCCGAAGAACATGTGTTCGGTGCGGCACAAGCCAATGCCTTCGGCACCCATCTTGATCGCGTTGACCGCGTCTTCCGGCGTGTCAGCGTTCGTGCGGACGTTCATCGTTCGGATTTCATCGGCATACTTCATCACCGTGTAATACGCGGCCGGAAGTTCAGGCTTGATGAGTTCCAGTTTACCTTGATAGACGATGCCTTCGGAGCCGTCAAGCGTCAGGAAATCGCCCTTCTTGACCAGCTTCGTGCCGATCATGACTTCCTGCTTTTCATAGCTGATGTTCAGCGCTTCGCAGCCGACGATGCAGCACTTGCCCCAACCGCGCGCCACGACGGCCGCGTGCGACGTCTTCCCGCCGGTCTGAGTCAAAATGCCCTGAGCCGCGTGCATGCCGCCGACGTCTTCAGGCGACGTTTCTTTGCGGACTAGAATCACCGGCGTGCCCTTGGCCGCCAGTTCTTCCGCGTCTTCGGCATTGAACACAACTTCACCATACGCCGAGCCCGGAACCGCGTTGATTCCGGTCGTCAGCTTGCGCGATTCGAGATCCTTCTTCGGCGTCTTCGGATCGATGACCGGATAAAAGAGGCGTTCGATGTCGTCGGGCGAAATGCGCTTGAGCGCTTCTTCCTTCGTGATCAACTTTTCTTTAACCATGTCGAGCGCCATGACGAACGTGGCTTGCGGCGTGCGCTTGCCTGAGCGGCACTGGAGCATGTACAGCTTCTCGTCTTCAACCGTGAATTCGAGATCCTGCATGTCTTTGTAATGCTTTTCCAACGCCTTGCGGACGCTGCAAAGCTGCTTGTAGGCCGCTGGATACTTGCCTTCCATTTCTGCCAGCTTCATCGGCGTTCGAATGCCGGCGACAACGTCTTCGCCCTGCGCATTGATCAACCAATCGCCGTAGAAAATGTTCTCGCCCGTGGACGGATCGCGCGTGAAACAAACGCCCGTTCCCGATTTGTCGTTCTTGTTTCCGAACACCATCTGCTGAATATTCACGCCCGTGCCGCGCAGGAAGCCAAGCTTTTCGACTTGGCGATACTTGACCGCCTTGTCCGCTTCCCAGCAATTGAACACAGCCGAGATCGCGCCCCACAACTGAATGACCGGGTCCTGCGGGAACGGCTCGCCCTTCTTTTCGAGATAGAACGCCTTGAACTGCGCGCACAGCGTCTTCAACGAATCGGCCGGAATCTGAGAATCTTCTTTAATATGGAGATCGTGCTTCATTTTGTGAAGCATTTCTTCCATCGGTTCCTTCGACAGGCCCATCGCCGTCGTCGCGAACATCTGAATGAAGCGGCGGTACGAATCGTACGCGAAACGCGCGTCGCCGAACGTCTTGGCCATGCCTTCAACTGAGATGTCATTCAGTCCGAGATTGAGAATCGTTTCCATCATGCCCGGCATCGAACGAGCCGCACCCGAACGCACCGACACCAGCAGCGGATTCTTCGGATCGCCCAGTTTCTTGCCCGTGACCTGTTCAAGCTTGGCGATGTTCTGGCGCAGCTCTTTGTCGAGTTCTTTGGGGTATCGCTTGCCAGCCGCGTAGTATTCCGCGCAGGTGTCGATGGTGAGAGTGAAACCGGCCGGAACCGGAAGGCCGATCATGGTCATTTCAGCGAGTCCGGCCCCTTTGCCGCCGAGCAACTCCTTATGAGTACCATTGCCTTCGGCTTTTCCGCCGCCAAAGAAATAAACACGTTTGGGCATCTGACGATCTCCAACTAAAAAAAAGGAAACTGAGCACGCCGTATCGATACTGCGCATGAATTGCGCAAAGGCGCGGGCGTCTTTTTAAATCCCGCGACGCGACGGGACAGCGAAACCACACTGAAAGCTCCGCCAAAAAGGATACAAAATTATAGAGCGCCAAAAAGAGCCGTCAAGCGCAAAGCAGCCCGTCGCAAGCACTTTTTACATAATTTGTTTAAAAACGGGCGCGTCACCCGGCGTTACCCACATCTGCACGCCCTACTCCCAACTCCGTTCCATAAGTTGCACCAACGTGCAGAACCGCGCCCGTCATTAGTAGGACGTCTAATTCTAGCCAATCTTCGTTCCTACAATTGCACAACGTGCAGTACAATGATTATTCCACGTTACTTAAAAAATATGATCATGTATCTTTCTATACTTTATAACCGCGCCCCACAAATTTATTCTTGGAAATTCAGCCCATAATGGTGTAGTCTCGTCACAATCTGCACAATCCGGCCATGGTTAAATTAGTTTTAATAGATTTTTGATCTGCGCGTTGCCAAAGAAAGGCGAGCGCCAGAACAGAGGACGCATTCTTTCACATAACACAAAAGAATGCGTCCTCTGTCCCGGGGTTTTCTTGGTGGACGTTTTCAGACGGAAACCAAGGCGCCCTTTTCAGGTCCAAAGTTAGAATCTGCGTGATGAAGGATTCGTGGAGGAAATTGAAAATGAATGCATTGTTACCGAATTCAATACATCTGCGGCGACTTCGAAAAATCCTCAGGAAGTTTCGTTCCATGCGCTGCATAACGCCAATCCTGGTTATTTTGCTCCTCTCGCAAATCTCCGTGCTGCGCGCGGAGCAAGCTGATGACGTTCGCGAGAAAGGCGTAGCAGCGCTGAAGGATTCGCAGACGAATCCGCGCGCAATCGTGGAGGCCGCGCGCTGCTTCGTCAAGGCGTCCGAATTGTACAGCGCCGCCGGCAACGACGAAAAAGCCGTCGAAATGAATTCGTTCTTGTATTGGTGCAAGAAGAAGATGAACATGGAAGACATCGACGCTTTCACGAAGGGCGGCGAGGAAGCCGTCGCGACGAAGATCACGGCCGTCGAGAAGATCGCGCCGAAAGCGGAGGACGCGCAAGCGTGGTTCGACCGCGCCGACAAATTCGCGCAGGCCAATTCGAAGGAACATCTGCTGATTGCGGTACGATTCTTCGAAGTCGCCGACCGCTTCAAAGGTTCGGACGCGAGCCTCAAGTCGATGGATCGAAGTTTAAAAGAAATGCAACAGGTCACAGCGGGCGAACCGACTGCGGCGCCCGTAGCGGTTGCCGCGCCGAAAACCGCTCCGGCCACCGTCGGCAGCCAGCCTGTGCCGCCGCCCGCGAGGCTTAAGGTCGCTGAAAAGGTCATCAAGGATTTGTTCAAGGCCGATTACGCCAAGACGGACGCGCCGGCCCAGTTGGCGCTCGCGGCGAAGCTGTCTCAGCAGGCCGACGAGAACAAGGACGACGACGCGTCGTTGTACGTGTTGCTGCGCGAAGCCCGCAACCTGTTTGTGGCGGCTGGAGATTCTGAAAAATCTCTTGCCGTGCAAAAGCGCCTCTGCGCCACTTTCAATCTCGACTTCGTCGCGATCATGGACGATTTGAAGCCGCTGGATGCCGCCGCGAAGACGGAGTTGCGGGCCGCCGCGCTGGCCGCGCTTTATTCCGCCGCGGCGGGCGATGCGCTTGAAGCGGACAACTTCGACCAGGCGGTGCGCTTCCATTTGCACACCGACGAGCTGCTGGCGCAGATCAAAGACGCGGCGTTGAAGACGAAATTGAAAACCGAGATTGACACGGCGAAGGCCATGAAGCGCAAAAGCGCCCCCGCGCTCGCAGCGCTCAACACATTGAAAACCAAGCCCGACGATCCCGATGCGAATCTCACCGCCGGAAGGTTCGCGTTGGAACGCGGTCGCTTAGAAGCCGCATTCCCACTTCTGGCGAAAGGCAAAGATGCCGGGCTTGCCAGTTTGGCCAAGCGAGAACTGACGCCGCCCAAAGAAGCCGCCGCGCAGGAGGCCATGGCCGACCAATGGTTCGAGGGCGCGGAGAAGGAACAATACATCTATTTAAAGGGGCAGATGCAGAAGCGCGCGTCTTTTTGGTATTCAAATGCGCTGCCCGCACTGACGGGGCTGGCGAAAGCGAAGGCGGAAATGAGGCTAAAAACACTACCTATCGTATTGAGCAAGCCACGTGAGCCCAAGCAAAGCACGCTTGCGGGTGGAACAGGAGGAGAGCGTTTTGAGGATATTTCTAAGAATTGGAAGGCCATGATCGGCATGCACGTATCGTGTCTAGGCGAGAGTGGAAATATTCGTTCTGTACAGCCCGTATACGAAGGAATGGAAATGGGCAAGTTACATGGCGAGGTCCATCGTCTGGTTAAACTTATTGCCAAACCCGGATATGTGGTTGGTGGGATGATTGCAAAAGGAGGCAGGGAAGTCGAT
>JANXLS010000892.1 GCA_025355035.1 Planctomycetota bacterium
CGCCGACGATTTCGACAGCCAGCGCCCGAATTGTCTTCGCTCGCTCCTCAGGGAATCGCCCGCCCTGCAGATCGATCTCCGACAACGCCAGTGCCGGGAGCAACATATCGTCGCACATTTGCGTGTGCGAATGCGTGTGCAACTCCCCGCGCAAAAGGTCCAGCGCTGTGCTCCGATTATCCGACACCAGCCGGTGATAGAATCGAACGCGAGCGTTCAACACCGGCTTGTCCGTTAGCAGCACATTTAAAAATCGCAAGACGCCGACGTGTTTTCCCATGACCGCGAGACACACCGTCAGCGGCGTCGAGAGCAGCAGCCCTAATGCGCCCCACATCCACGCCCAGAAGATCGCCGCGACCAGCAGCGACAACGGCGAGATGCCAATGCCGCCGCCAATCACCAGCGGCTCAATCAGAAAAGCGAATAACATGTCCATGAACACGAAGAGAGCCAGGAGATAAGCAGGCTGCCATCCGTCGGTTGTCGCAAGCAGAATCAGAAACGGCGGGATCGCCGCAATCCACGTCCCAACATACGGAACGAAGCGCAGCAGCGCGACCAGACCGCCCCACAAAATGCCGTCCGAAAATCCCATCGCTGTCATGCCCAGTGCGATCAGCACACCGTACACGATATTGATGATGGTCTGCATCAATAGAAAGTGGCTGACCTTCTGGCTGACTTCGTCGAACGCATGCGACGTCGCACGAATTTTGTTCCGCCCGGCGAGGCGCAGCAGTCGGTTCCGCAGATCGTCCGGCTGGATAAGGATGTAAATTGAAAAAATCAAGACGATCAGCGCGGTTTCGAGCGGAGCCAGCAGCGGGCCCAGAATACTCCCGATCAATTCAAATAAGTTGATGCGCGGCGTGACAGCTTGGGCGTTGGGCGCAACCACTGTACCATCGCCCGGAAAAATAGGGGCAATGGTGGCTTTCCCTTCCGACTCCTTGGTGAGATCGGAAAGCAACTCTGCGCTCTTGCCCATTACACTGCCCGCTGATTTCTTCAGCGCTTCAATCTTCCCGCGAATACGTTCCTTGTACTGCGGAAACTGCGTTTTTAAATCCGCCGCCTTTACGCCCAACCCGTAACCGGCCGACGAGAGAATCGCGATGGACAGACCCACCGAAACGATC
>JANXLS010000913.1 GCA_025355035.1 Planctomycetota bacterium
CTCCACGAACTCGCCCATTCCTATCACGATCAAGTCTTGAGCTTTGAACAACCCGACATCATCGCCGCCTACAAAAAGGCATTGGCGAGCAAAAGCTACGACAAAGTCGAACGCTGGCACGGAGCCCGCGGAGGACCCAACACAATCGAACGCGCCTATGCCATGACTAATCACAAAGAATACTTCGCCGAAGTCACCGAAGCATTCTTCGGCCGAAACGATTTCTTTCCATTCACCCGCGAAGAATTGGAAAAACACGACCCCGACGCCATCAAAGTCCTGCAACAAGTCTGGAAAGCCAAGTAGCGTCGAATCCGTTCGACTCCAAAACGAATAGCGCCCCCGCCGTTCCCCTCTCCTGTTAGGTAGAGGGCCTACGCATGTCCTCGGTTCTAAAAGGGATGCGCTGGTGAGGGGAGGAGCGTGAGACTTTAGCTGTGCGCAGTAATAACATCGAATATCGCCAACCTGCACGAATAACCGCGAAATTTTGAACTGAGTTTCCTCTAAAATTATTCGTGTCAATTCGTGCAGATTCGCGTTATTCGAGGTAAAAGCCGTTAAAAACCTTCCCCGACGATTCGTGCGCACACGGTGTACAGTTCCAAGTTGAGACATCGAAAACTAAACTTCACGGAGCTATAAATGAAAAACGTTACGACTAGAACGACAGCAGCTTGGCTCTTACTAACACTCTGTTTCATCGTGCGGATCAATGCCGAAGAAAACCTTGGAACGTTGGTGTTCTCGGATGATTTTGAGCGAAAAGCGACCCAACAACTGAAGGATGAGCCGGGCAACGGTTGGAATACCAGCAGTTCGTGGAGCGCGAAAGGAAACAAGGAAGTCGAACTCGTCGACGGGACACTCCACATTTACATCCATCCCGAAGCCATTCATGCCGTCGACGTCGGGCATGCCTTTGCATTCACGGACGGTACCGCGCAGATGCGCTTCAAATTCCACGAAGCCAAAGACACACTCATGTTGAACTTCGCTGACTTATCCTGCAAAGAAGTCCATGCAGGGCATATCTGTGCAGCAACGTTTGCCCCAAAAAGGGTCACTTTACAGGATATGAAAACTGGTGGGATGTTCTTGAAATACTACGACGATCGCAAAGCAGGCAAGCTCAGCAAAGAAGATGAAGCCCTGATCAAGACCAAGCAGAAATCCTTTCCGAACGAGATCAGTATCAACGAGTGGCATTCCCTGAGCGTCACTATTTCCGGCGATACGATCAAAGCTTCTGTCGATGGAAAAGAAATCGGTACTTTCAATTCACCTGGCATTTCGCACCCAACCAAGCAAGTCTTGCGGCTGCTCGTGTCAAATCAAATCACGATCGACGACGTCAAATATTATAAGTTGAAGTAAATCGCGAGTCCGTTTCGGAAAAAGTAAATTGTATTATTGACCTGCGCGCAGCCAAGGGCGCATCACCGGACTTGCAGGTGTTGTTGCCGTTCCCTCTCCTGTTGGAGAGAGGGCCGACGAGCAGCCGTATCGCTCGCGGGGTGAGGGGAGAGCGTGAGATTTTAGCGATGCGCGGGTCAATAAAGAAGGATTGAGTAGTGCCCCAGCAGGGTCTCATCCCCTTCACGATCAATGCTCCCTTGCGGAAACGCAACCCCCCGCTGCCGTTCAAGCGTTAAACTTTGAACTTTGAACCGCTTTTTTATTTCGGTTCCTGTGCGTCTGGGAGTTTGCTGTTTTCTTTGGGTTCAGCCCAATCCGGGCGGAGGCCCAGCAGATCGATGAAGCCGGTCCAATCTTCCTTTGTGCCGAATTTTTCGCCCGTCATCAATTCGAGCGTCGCTTTCGCTGCCTTGCGAACTTCGGCGTCTTCGCTGTCTTCCAACTGGTTGGCAAGGAAGCGCGCGGCGTGGATGCTCTTGAAATAGCTCAAGTACGTGATGATCGTTTTGCGGCCCGGGCGGAAACGTTCGAAGGCCCGCGTAATGTAATAGGGCGTGCGTTTGTCGCCGAGCAACGCCGCTCCGCGGGCGCAGACGTCGCGCAACGTTTCTTCCTTATCGTCTAGAATGCCCAGCATAATTGCGTCCGGCGCGCCGAACGTTTTCGCTCGCATTTCCCCCAACGCAAACGCCGCGCACACGCGGTCATCGGTTTCGCGCGAGGTTTTCAACACCGTCACGAGCGGCTCGATCGCCGGTTCATAGCGCATGTAGCCCAACGCCAGCGCGATCGCATCGTTCTTCTTGTCGCGGCGGTTGAGCATCGTGATCAGACTCTGACCTGTGGTCGGTGTGTACAAAATCGCGACCGTCTTCGCCGCTTGAGCGCGCACCGGTTTGGATGGATCGTCCAACAGCATCACGATTTCCTTCAGCAGATCGTCGGTCTTGTCTCCAATGCGCCCCAACGCGTCCAGGACGCCCTTGCGCTTGCGTTCGCTTTCCTGCGTTAAATTGTCGCGCAGAAACGGAACGATGGGCGAACCGGCGCGAACGAGTTTGTGCATCAGTTCTTCGTATTGTTGAGGGTTCTGCGTTTCGTCGTCGTTCTCCACAGCGGCCAGGAACAGGTTGACGAGATTCTTGAGTTCTTTGATTCCGTTCGTCGAAAGTTCCAACACCTTCGCTTGCAACGTATCAATCTCTTCGGCGGACCATTTCGGATCGATGACCTCTTTGCAGGATTTAACGATCGCCGTAAGATCCTTGATGCTCGCAGTGAAGCGGCATTCTTTTTCGCTGGCCTTGATCGTCAGCATGACAATCTTGGGACTGTTCCCGCCCTTGACCATCTCCAACAGTTTCTCATTGTCCAAGCTTTCAACCGCAGAAGCGCAGCCCAAAGTAAAGAGCGCAACCAACGAAACAGACGACAAAAAGCGTGATGCGTTCATCATGCACTCCTGATTTAATGCGACTGAACAGAACCGTACGACCCAACAGTGTCGGCCATTTTTCACAAAAAATCAATGAAAATGTTCGGACAGAGGGTTACGCTTTGCGAGTAGCTGTCTTTCAGATTTAATTTAAGTGGGTGTATAAGAAGTCAGTTGTGCCATCTTTCGAGCGCCTGTCTCCCGAAAGATGGCGCTAAGAATTTTTGTGCACCCTCTTAGAAGCCTCCTGACTCGAAACGCGCTTTTTCATGGAACCGTTAATATTTGAAATGGGCCTCTACAAGGCCTCGATCCCATCCGATCTGCTCTACTCCGAGATCCACTTCTGGTATCGCGTCGGCGATAATGGGCGCACTCAGTGTGGGCTGACGGCGTATGCCGCACGCTTGCTGACCGATCTTTTCCGCCTCGACTGGGTCGTTAAAGAAGGTGATGCGATTGAATGCGAACAGGTGCTGGGCGAAGCGGAAAGCACCAAAGCGGTTTCGGAATTGTATGCGCCGATGAGTGGCGCTTTGGTGGCGATCAACCAAGCCGCCGTAGACGACCCGTCGATGCTGGGGGTGGCTCCGTATACGACTTGGCTTTTTGAATTTGACGGGCGGCCGACGACGGCGATGTCTGCCCAGGAGTATGTTGACTTTCTGGCGCTGGGATGGGACGAAACTGTTAAGTTGCTGAAGGGGCAGGCGTGATACGGCTTATTTGTCATTTGAATGAGGTTCGCGCGAGTACTGTTGTCGTTCAGAATGACACATGACAAATCACACATGTCAAATGACAAATGGCTGTTCAAAGGGTTCTGTATATGGGACAAAAAACCATCCTCGCGCCATGCATGGGCGTCGGCAAGATCGTCGCTAATGTAACGCGCCGGGCGGCGTATGAAATCCACGCGCAATGCCCGGAAGACGTCGAACTCCTTTCGATCCCGGCCTTGATGGCGGGCGACGCGCACGAACGCGAACTCATTCAGAACAATCCGACAATCATCATCGACGGCTGCGCGCTGCGCTGCACCGCTCACATCTTTCGTCAGTTCGGCGTCGACGCCGTTGCAAAGATTGAAGTCAATCAAGTCATGAAGGAAAAGAAGATCGGCCCGGGCAAGACGCGCAAGGAACTCGAAGCCACCGGCAAGCGCCTCAGCGATTTCACCGCTGAGAAAGTCCTGATGGCCTTGAACGACGAAGGGCTCGAAGCCCGTTTCGTCTCGCCCGAAGAACTTCTTCTCCCGCCGCCGGACGACCTCTGCGGCTGTCCGGAACAGCAGTTCAAAGTTCAAAGGTCAACGTTTAACGTTGATGAAACCGCGCCCAACTTTGAACCATCCCTGACGCATCACGTCAACTCGGTAACAGTCCTTCCGTGCCAGGGCATCAAGCGCACCGGCGGGCGCGTGACGCAGCGCGCGGCATACGAAGTCGTCGAAGATCGTTTTCTGGGCAAGAGTCAGGTGCTGTGCATTTCAGCGCTTGCGGCGGGCTGTCAGGAAGATGTCGACATGCTCGAAAAATTCCCCACCGTCGCGATCAACGGTTGCGCGAAACGCTGCGCTTCCATCGCAGCCGAATACCACGGAATCCCCGCCGTTGCCCATGTCGAACTGCCCGACGTCGTCCCGGGATTCGATTGCGAGGCGCATTGCTACGAACCGGATTTGACCGAAAATGAGCTCGCAATCTCCACGCAATTGGCTGCTGCAACGGCACTGGCCGTCGAGAAATTGATGGGCACTGAAATCGAATGGTCGCAGCGAAAAATCAATCTTCACGGCCTCATTCACGAGCCGGCAAAAATCAACGCGTTGACCGGATACAGAGACGCCGGCGGAGGCATCCTCGTCAAACTGGCGAAGGAACAGATCGCCCGCATGGAAGCCGAAGCTGCGATCAAAGCGCCTGTGGCAGATACCAAAATATGGAATGAACAAAAAGCGCAACACGAAGTCGCAGCAGCAACAATGGTGTGCGAAAATCCGGGGCTGAAAACGGTGATGACGGGCCTGTTTCGTCCGAAGAAAAAGGAGTAAATCCTTTTCAATTCACTCCGCGACGCTCATCCGTTAACTTTGAACTTTGAACCGCCGTTAATCGTTACTGCGGTTCTTTCCAAGGCGCCGCTTTCTTGGCTTCATAATCGAAATTCGGAATGTCACCCCAACCGACTTTCGTATCCAGCGCTTTCTGGCGCATTTTGTCCCAATATTTCATAAACTTCGGATGCGGCTTGCCGTCAGCTGAATGCTTCGCATGCCACACGTAAAACAGCAGATAATAAACCTTCGCTTCACGCCCCGTCGTGGCTCCGGCTTGGTACGGTTCCTGGTAACAGACATAATCGTAAAACGCATCCGGCGCGTCAGGGTGCGTCGGCCCCCAGCCGGTCATGCCGTTCGGTGAACATTTCCCCTGAAACGCATTTTTCGAATCGTTCCTTTTAAACTGCGGCGAATTGACATAGTCCCACGTCCGCATGTTGTAGTCTTTCGGCATGCCGCAGAATTCCTTCAACATGCTGCACGCAACTTTGTATTCGCCGCAGACCGATCCTTTAAATGCTGCCCAATACAACCACCGCGACGCCCACGCGCTGTCGCGCTGTTCGCTCTCCGGCATCGAATTGTATTCCTGACTAATCCGACCGACTACCGCGTTCTGGCAGCCATCCGTGAAGACGTACCAGAGGGCCGTGAGGGACAGGACGATCGTTGCCAGGACCAGTTTCCACTTCCAGCTCAACGGCTTGCCCATTGGAATCTCCACTTTTCTTCATCGTGCACCAGTCCCGCACGTCGTGCTATACAAATAATCTACAACATGCGCCCACGCGCCGCCATTTTTTAAAAAGAATATATTTATCCTTTTAAACCGCCGCTCAGAGAGAGAAGTGGCGCGCAGCACGAGTGCAGGGGGGAAGGGCGGTTCAAAGTTCAAAGTTCAAAGTTCAAAGTTAACATCAATCACTCAACTTTGAACTTTGAACTAAATCTTCGGAGTATGCGCCGCAGTAGCGAGTTCCTTCGCCAACCGGGTAACGTGCTCGACAAAAACGTCCCCGGTCAACTTTAACGCAGTAGCCTCTTCCGATTTCCGAACCAAAGCGCTCCCAACAATCGCTCCATCCGCCACGCCGCAAACCGAAGCAGCCTGTTCCGGAATCGAGATGCCGAAGCCGACGCAGACCGGCGTTGACGTGCGCGCTTTAATGTCCCGGATGTTGTCCGCCAAATCTGTCGGAAGCGCTGCGCGCGCACCGGTGATCCCGGCGACCGAGATGTAGTAAATAAATCCGCGCGACCGTTTCGCGATCAACGTCCGCCGCTCGTCTGTCGTTGTTGGAGCGATCAAAAAGACCAGATCCAACCCCACCGTCTGACTGCGTTCAGCCACGTCGCCTTCGTATCCAGCAGGAAGATCCGGAATGATCAGTCCATCAAAGCCGGATTCTTTCGCAGCTTTCAGAAACGCATCAATCCCATATTTGTAAACCAGCGTATAGCTGATCATCGTCACCAGCGGAATGGCGACGCCAGCCTTGCGCAGATTACGAGCGAGTTCAAAAAGATGCGAGACTCTAAAGCCCTGATTCAACGCGCGAAAATAAGCCGCTTGAATAACCGGCCCATCAGCGATCGGGTCCGAAAACGGAACCCCAATCTCGATCAAGTCCGCCCCGTTCGCCGCCGCTGCTGTGATCAGCGCCTGCGACGTCGCCAAATCCGGATCGCCCGCGACGTAGAACGGAATAAACGCCCCGCGCTTCGCCGCTCTCAACGCCTCGAATGCCTGATCGATCTTGGACGGATTTCTATTCCCCACGTTATCGCCGCGCTCCTCAATGATCGTGATGCAAATCTGATGCGAAAAGAGTTTAATGGATTTCCATTCCATCGCAACGTCCGCGAATGCACCGCGCGATTGTTTTCACGTTTTTTTCCTCTTTAAAGCTTATTCGCGCCTTTGCGGCCCTTAGCGCCTTTGCGTGAAAATAAATTACCCTCGTTTCTCCCTTTATCCCCGCCCCTTTTTATGTTAAACGCTTCATGCAGAATTCACGTAGTCGCTGCTTTCCCGGAGATGACTCATGTCCGCGCGCCATTTTTCCGTTGTACCCGTTCTGTTCGCATTCACTCTGATCGCGTTCGCCGAAGAACCCGCAGCCAAACCCGCTCCCGTTCACCCCATCACCCTCCCGAACGGGCCGTCGCGCGCGGGCTGGGATGCGTTTGTAAAAAACGATTTCACCAGTGCCGAGACCGCGTTCAAGAAAACGCTGGACGATCATCCCAACGATATCGAAGCCTACGAAGGATTGCGCTGGACCTACGTTTCGCTGGGGCGTTACCGCGATGCACAGACAGTCAATCTGCGCATGTTGGAAGCCGGCAAAGACACCGCCCTGGGAAGCCTCTTCGCCCAGCGCAGCACGGATGCGCTGACATTCGTCGAGAGCCGCGCGGATGTCCTCGCCACGTTTGAAAAACTCGCCCCCGCCGCGTTGCCATTGGTCGCAGCCTATCTGCGCGACGAAATTGCCTTTCTTCATTCTCAAGCCGGACGCTACGAAGAAGCGCGAAAAGCCATCGAATCGAATGGCTACGTCGGCCACTGGATTTTTGCGGCCGGTCCGTTTGGCGAGAAAGATAAAGCCAACACAATTGATCGCCGCTTTGCGCCCGAGCGCTCATTGACCTCGCTCGATTTCAAAGACGACGCCGGAAAGCCCGTTAAAGTCGTCAAAGCCCCCGTCAATCTCGACCGCGATCTGGATCTCGATTCGATCTTCCGCGACGCGGGCGCCCGCGGCATTTATTACGTCATGGCGAATTTGAACAGCGATATCGAGCGTGACGTGATTCTGATCATCGCAGCCGATGCGCCCGACCGCATCTACCTGCGCGGAATGCCCATCGCGTCCGAACCCGACGAGGACCGTTTCCGGCGCAACGGTGGACAACTCTATCACGTCAAACTCGCGAAAGGCGACAATCCGCTCCTGCTAAAACTCGGCGTATTGAAGCCGCTGATCGTTCGCGTCTGCGGAGACGATTACGGCCCGATCGCCGGTGTCAAAGCCGCCGGACTTTCGGATCAGGCATTGGAAGCGCATTCGGTTTCAACCGTGCGCGGCATTCTGTTTGCCGAGAAAACGGTCGGTTCCACCGCGGCCTATCTGATCAAACGCCTCTCCCAAAAAGATGAAGATAAGAACGTTCTGGCGCAGATGAAAGCGTCCGATTCAAAGCGTCGTCTGCGCGCAATTGCGGAGAACGGCGCGCTCACCCTTCCGGAAGCTGTCTGGTTGGACATGACGTTGCAACGCGAAAACGATCCCGTCGCGCGCGAAGCGCTTTCCAGCCGCCTGTCCGGAACGTTCCCCGACAGCGTCGGCGTTTTGGACATCGCTGCAGCTGTGCTCGGAGCCGCCGGAGCGTCCCAGGGCAACAACGACGCCCGCGAATCCGAAGACGCTCGCCATATGCGCGAACACGCCTTAAAACTCGTCCCAACGAGCCTTCAGCACATGATTGCCCTCGCCGATTTTTTCCGCGCCCATGGATTGAACGATCAGGCATTTGAGCTCGTCAAAAAGGCTGCGGAAACGCATCCTGAATCGGCCTTCGCTCAAGCCGATCTCGGTCACGAATACGTCCGGAAAAAATTCTTCATCGATGCCGAAAAATGCTACGAACGCGCGGCGCAATTGGACAACGCCCAGTTGCGACAACTCGCCGAATTCCACGACTATTACGGCGTGCGTTCAAAGGGCCGCGAACTGCACGAAAAAATGCGCACGCTCGGAATGATGAATCAGGACGAACTGTTCAACAACGCGCTCGCTCACGAGAACTACGTCGAAGCTGAACGCCTGCTCGCCATGCAGGCAAAATGGCAGCCCGAACGGCTCGACGATTTCGAAGAACGCCGCGCGCAACTCGCGGCCCAGAAGGGCGACCTTCAGACCGCCTACTCCATTCGCAAGACACTGTACACCGCTCAACTCGGCCGCACCGGAAAACCCGCGCTGCCTTACGTGCTCGTCGATCTGGCGCTGCGACTCGGTAAACTGGATGAGGCCAAAGCGCTGCTGACCAGCTACCTCGCAAAGCATCCCAACGATTACGAAACACGACGCCGGTTGCACGATCTCACGGTGAGCGAAGAGACGCATTGGTGGAGCGAATTTGATGTGAAAATGTCCGACATCGACACGTCGCGCTTCACAAACGCCAATTACGCATCCGCCAATCACGCCTGGATAGTCGATTTCATGGTTACAAAAATCACCCCCGACCTGTCCCGCGAATCCTACGTTCACATCGCTCAAAAAGTCCTGAATTTGAAAGGCATCGGCGAACTCTCCGAAGTGCTCGTCCGAGCGCAAAAGGAAGACATCGTCTTCATCCGAACCCTGAACCCGGACGGCAGCGCCTACATGCCGCAGAATGTTCACAATTTCAATCTCGCGCAGACAGCAAGCCTCTATAAGGTGGGGCCCGGATCGATTCTCGAACACGCTTACCTAGAGCATCTCGACGCCGACGAAGACGAACCGCGCTTCATGATGGCCTTCAATTTCAACGCCATTGACGCTCCCCGCGCCGTGTCCCGCTGGGTGGTGATGATTCCGGACGAAGTCAAAGACAAGCTGGACATTCAGCGCGTTCGCCCTGAACTGCTGGACGAAAAAATCCTGCCGGGACCGAAGGGCTTCACGATCTACCAATGGACAAACAAGCAAATCGAAGGAATCAAGGCCGAGCGCTTCATGCCGCACGAACGCGATCAGGAAGTCATCCCGCTCGTAACGATTCAAACGCGCGACAACCCGGTTCGCGCGGGCGGCTATATGCTGCGCCGCGACCGCGACCGCATTCCCGACGAGGCAAAAGCAAAAGCGCGCGAACTGGTCGCTGCTGTAAAGGCGATTCCCTCAGCCAGGGCGCGGCTGGAATCCGCAATCTTCGAATCGATCCTGTTCTGGGTGCGCGACAACATCGATGCCGGGACCGATTCGCGAACGCTCGATGACGTCTGGTTTTCGAAGAAAGGCACCGGGCCACAAATGCAGGAGTTGTGCTGCGAAATGGCGCAAAGCGTCGCCCTGAACGTTCACAACGCCGCGCTGAACGGAAGTTATCTTCCCGGAAAAGTGTGGCACACAAAAAATGCAAAAAAAATCTGGGAACCAATGCAGCTCGTGTCGTTCGGATCCGGCGGTTCGATGCTGGTGCTCGAACCGCAGTGGGGCGCCGAACGCTGGGCGCAATTCCCAGGCGGCGGCCAACGCCCCAAATTCTACTCGCCCTTCGACGTCACCTCGTTCCAACCCGGCGCGCTGGCGTTGATCACCGGTGAAAACGGTGTTCGCATCAAACGCGTCCTGGGCGATCGCGCCGGCTTGACGCTGTTCAAGCAATCCGTGATTGTTTCGTTGGATGAAAAAGGATCGGCGTCGACTGCAAACACGATGCAACTCTTCGGACTACAAGCCGGCGGAATTCGCGAAGCGATGAGCGATCCACGACAGAAAGACGCATTGAAAGAATCGCTCGCGCGGCGCATGTGGCCCAAACAAAAACTCACCAGCTTCCAAATCGTAAACGAAACCGACGCCGAAAAACCGCTGGGTTTCAATTTCGTCGGCAAGATCGACAGCCTCGCCGAACAGGCCGGCGGAGCCTTCTACCTGACGGCCTTCCCGGATTCACCGCGTCTGCTCGGCTTGCGCGGCCCGTCCAACCGCGAAAGCGATGTGATCGTTTACGACGACGTCTCGTACTCTGAATTCGATCGTTCAATTGAATACCACGCCCCGGAAGGTCACGCCTGGACTGAAGTACCCGACGATCTTTTCATTGTGACAGAGTTCGGATTCTATGCCGCCGATTACAACGTGGATGGCCGCGTCTTGCACTGCACCCGATCTTTCCTGATCCCTGCACAACGCATCCCGCCAGAAAAGTATGCGGAGTTCCAACACTTCCTGAAACAGATCGGCGACCACGCGAGCCAGCGCGTCGCCTACTCCCTCTACGACGCAAAAGCATTCAGCCGCACCAAAGAAATCTTCTCCGGCGGCTATTCGTCATCCGGCGAAGAAAAGAAGTAGCCCCCGCCGTTCCCCTCTCCTGTTAAGGAGAAGCCGACGCGTATGCTCATGCGCGTAGTGCCGTTGCCCTCTCCTGTTGGAGAGAGAGGGCCGACGCAGGGACTCCTGCGCGGGGTGAGGGGGAGCGCGAGAATCTAGCTGTGCGCGGGTCAATAACTTTGAACTTTGAACTTTGAACTTTGAACTTCGTACGTTAAACCGCCGTTAACCGTTCAAACATATTTAATCGGATCGCGAACACCCGCTTCACGGAACCCCTTTAACCGGATCTGGCACGAGTCACATTTCCCGCACGCAAAACCGTCGCGCGTCGGATCGTAACACGAACTCGTCAGCGAGAAATCAACGCCAAGATCCAACCCGCGCAGAATGATCTGCGACTTTCGCCACGTGATCAACGGCGTGTGAATCTTCAACCGCTGCCGCCCCTCAACGCCAACTTTCGTCGCTAAATTCGCCATGCGTTCATACGCTGCAATATACTCCGGGCGGCAATCCGGATACCCGCTGTAATCCAGCGCGTTGACCCCAATATAGATGTCGGAGCTCCCCAACACTTCCGCCCACGCCAGCGCAAACGAAAGAAAAATCGTGTTGCGCGCCGGAACATACGTC
Organism: Planctomycetota bacterium; assembly: GCA_025355035.1. GTDB lineage: Bacteria > Planctomycetota > SZUA-567 > H5-PLA8 > H5-PLA8 > JANXLS01. The sequence continues at coordinate 11,606 of JANXLS010000913.1, forward strand.
ACCGGAATGCCGATTTTCATTTCGCCTGAGGCGCGATCCTTCGGCACATCGATGTCTGCCGTCAACGCCGATCCACCGAAGATCCGCAGATCAATGTCGGCGATGACGTGCTGCGCGACCCCCTGGCTGAACGCGGTTTTCTTCGCGCATTCCGTTTCAACCGCATGGCGCTGCCCGTACCGAAAGCTCATGACGTGAACGTCGAAACCTTCGCTCTTGGCAATCGCCAGCGCCGTGGCGGAATCCAATCCTCCACTGAGCAGCACGACCGCTTTGCTTTTCTCGGACATGTTCGTTCCTCATAATAATTTTTAATTCTTATAATCCCGGGACGTGCGACAGTCGAGATTTTTTCGGTTGCATTTCCGAATTCCCAATTGACTTCGAACGAGTACAATCATCGTTTCGAAGGAGACGTCATGCGCACCACAATTCGCGACATCATGAAGATGAAACAGGACGGTCTGCCGATCCCCGTCCTCACCGCTTACGATTACACGTCCGCAAAGATTCTCGATTCAGCCGGCATCCCAGCGCTGCTCGTCGGCGATTCGCTGGGAATGGTCGTGCACGGTTTTTCGAGCACCCTGCCGGTCACGCTGGACATGATGATTCTGCATTGCGCCGCTGTTGCGCGCGGAGCTTCGCAAGCGTTAATCACGATCGACATGCCGTTTGCCACCTATTCGCCCAACGATCTGCCGGGCAGTCTCCGCAACGCCGCCCGAGCGATGACCGAAGGTGGCGCTCAGTCGGTGAAGATCGAGGGCGGATCGCGAATGGTCCCGGTCGTTCAGGAATTCGTCGGAGCCGGAATTCCAGTAATGGGACATTTGGGGCTGACGCCGCAGTCGGTGCATCAATTCGGCGGCCATCGTGTGCAGGGAAAAAGCGTCGAAGCTCAGGAGCAGATGCTCGCCGACGCACTGGCCTTGGAAGCCGCCGGAGCTTTCGCGATCGTCCTCGAATTGATTCCGAGCGACCTCGCACAGCGCATTTCGCAGGCGATCAAAATTCCAACCATCGGCATCGGCGCAGGTCCGCACTGCGACGGACAAGTCCAAGTCTTCCACGACCTGTTTGGCCTATACGAAGATTTCGTCCCAAAGCACGCCAAGCGCTACGCAACCCTCGCCGAAACCATGCGCGCCGCAGCGAAACAATTCGCGAGCGATGTAAAAGCAAAAACGCTCATGCCCTGAGGACGTCTTAAATATCCGACTTCGGCGTAATAACATTTGATATTTTCGCAAACACAGCCATCACCACAGCGATCGAGATTGTCAACACCAGCGCGACCACTCCAGCGATGACTCCGATCTTGAGGTATCGCCGCGCCGTTA
>JANXLS010000932.1 GCA_025355035.1 Planctomycetota bacterium
GAAAATCGGCCTGGTGATGTTGTTGGCGGTTTTTATCGTCAGTTCGGTCGTTTATTATCTGCTCGGTGTTTATTACGGGACGCATTGGTCGGTGATGGATTGCGTCTTTATGGTCGCGATTACGATTTCGACGATCGGGTATGGCGATTGGCTTGAATTGCGCGGCAGGACCATCGCGGAAATTTTCACCATTTTCCTGGCGTTCGTCGGCATTGGAATGCCAGCGTTTATCATTTCGACCATTACGGCATTGATCGTGGATGGCACAGTTGGCGACACGGTTCGGAGGAAAAGGATGGATCAGGAAATTTCAAAATTGAGCGGACACACCGTCGTCTGCGGAGCCGGAAATGTCGGTGAGCATTGCATTGAGGAGTTGATCAAGATCGGACGGAAGTGCGTGGTCATCGACATCAATGTCGAGCGGCTAAAATATTTACAAAGCGAGTTCGGTTGCTTTCCATTTATTGTAGGCAACGCGGAGTTGGATGAGACGTTGATTCAAGCAGGCATCATGAAAGCCAGCCATCTGATCGTGTGCGTCGCGGTCGACAAGAGCAATCTGTACATAACACTTTCGGCCAAGTTGCTCAATCCGGCCATTCGCGTGGTCAGCGAGGGGATCGACGATCATGTGCGCAAAAAGATGTTAATCGCGGGCGCGGCATCGGTGGTGAGTCCGTCGGCTATTGGCGGCTTGCGCTTGGTCAGTGAATTGATCCGCCCGACGACGACGAGCTTCCTGGATCTCATGTTGCGCGACAAAACCAATGTCCGGTTCGACGAACTGACGGTTGGCGAGGGCAGCAAGGTGAAAGGGCGAACGATTGCGGAAGTAAATTTGCGAAGTATTGCCGACGTCTTGATTGTCGCGACGCGGAAACCGGGCGAAGACGGGTTCGCTTACAACCCGCGCGGCGACTTCGTTTTGAAGCCAGGATGTGTCCTTGTTTTGATGGGCCCGACGGACGACATCCTCCGTTTGCAGCCCCTTTTCGAAGAACGTCCAATTTAGACTTGATTTATCGAAAAAAAATGCAAAATGGTGGACGTAATTTCTCCTAATGTTTCGTCTCAATACGATAATGCCGCAAAGAGGCGAGTGAGCTTGATGCTTCTTGAATGGCATTTGGCGTGCAACTTTGTTGAATTTTCGGTAAAAATACATTTTTAACAAAAAAATGTATGCGAAAAACGAGAAGAATACACAGTAGAAGTAGAAGGAATGGCATCGTTTCGATCCAATGGAGCGAAAAGGTGCCACTAAGGGGTGCTGAGGTTGGGTTGCGAGTTCCAGGCGTAATTCAGGAGAGATAAACGTGTTTGATACTCGTGCGAAGTCCAAGGGAACGAACATCAGCGTTAAGAAACAGTTTCGCGGCGCTACCGCCGGTTTTCTGCTTCTGGCTCTGACCGCGTTGTCGACATTGCCGCTGGATGTATTCGCCGCAGGGGCGAACACGCCGGGGTATCAGCAGCCTTTGTTCAACATTGGCGATCCAGGATTCATTCGCGGATGCGACTATCAGGTCTGGACAAACGGGCCTTCTAACGGCATTTTTCAGTATTCTACTACTGGGGCGCCGGCGATTACGGGTCAGGGTGCCGCAGCTTACTCAGGCGTTTTGACAGCGGCTCCGTTCGTTAACATCAATGGCAATCCGAGCTTTGCTGTGGGCTCGAAAACGTCGCTCACTCCATCAATTCCACCCTATTATTTGCCGCATGGTCCAAACACGGACAATGTTTCTATACAATGGGACTGCTATTTTCTAGCACCTACTTCGGGCGGATACGAGTTCTCGACGACATCTGATGACGGCAGTCTGCTGTACATTGGTCAGACTCAAGTCGTATTTAATAATCGCTCGCAGGGTGCAACGACGGTTGTCGGGCCGTACCAGCCCGGAACATTCAACACAGTCCCAATTTATCTTGATGCCGGCTATCATAAGATGACGATTATGTGGGCGAATGGCAGTGGCGGCTATGTCATGAGCGCGGCGTATTACGTTCCCAGTGGCTTGTATCAGGGACCAGTAGCTGGAGCAACGAATATCGATATGGAATGTGGGTTCGACGCATGCCCACGCCGGCTATTAATCCTGGAACGTCGCAAATTACTGGAACGCAGACGACGGTTGCGATGTCGATAACGTATCCGGCCAATTTGTTTCCGAGCGGCGCGCCGCCGGGAGCAGCGATTTATTATACAACGGACGGCACAATTCCGACGACGGGTTCGCAGAAATACGGTGGACAGTTTAATGTCTCGATTCCGCGTATCATTACGGCGTTTGCGTCGGCACCCGGATACGATCCGAGCGATTACGTGGTCGTCTCCTATACACAGACCCCAGCGCCAGATCCGGTGTTTGTACCACCCGATGGTACGACATTCACGGGTACGCGCACGGTGACGATTACGTCCAATGTTCCGAATGCATTCATTTTCTACACACTGGATGGTTCCGCACCGACGTTGCAGAATTACTCGGGAGTGGGCGCGTCGCCGCTGACGTTGACCGTCTCCAGTACAACGACCATCCAGGCGTTTGCGTTTGCGTTCAACTACGCACAGAGTCTCAATACTATTCAATCGATCTACACAAAAACAGACGACGTGCCAAAAATTGTGTCGGTTTTGGCAAGCGGCCTTCCGAATCAGGTTAATGTGGTGTTCCAAACCTCCGCGAATCCAAATTCGCCGAACCAAAACAAGGTCGATCAGACGACGGCGAATACGGTTGCAAACTACTCGATCAAAGACAATCTCGGAAATGTTGTTTCGATTATCAGTGCCACATTGGATGCAGGCACCTCCGGTGATTTCAAGACGGTTCGGTTGATAACGTCGCCGCTTTCGACGAACACAGCTTACACGTTGACGGTGAATGGAGTCAAAGACAGTATTGGCAACACCATGACCGTGCCGAGTGCGCAATTATTCCGATATTTCGATCGGGGTGGTTTGTTGTACGAACGATGGGAAGGGATCACGGGACCTGATGTAACGAATTTGACGTCGAACGCGACGATAGCGAATGCGATTTTCCCGGATTTTCCGTCCAATTCGACCGACCCTATTACCCCCGGAGGAGCTGTTTTCCCCATTTTCCAAGAGCCGACGAACACAAATATTGTTGCCTATGGCTCTCGTATGAGTGGCTATTTTATCGCTCCTAAGACAGCGACGTATAAATTCGCTGTGGTTGCGGACGACTCGGCGCTTCTGAGCATTTCGTTGGATGATAATCCTTACAACAAGAACTTTTCGTCGGCACACGTAACAACTCAGCAAACCGCGATGCAATGGAATTACGACGGGAACGTGGCCCCAGAAAACAAATTGTCGGTTTCGATGGTGCAGGGCAAACGGTACTACATCGAGTTGTTGCACAAGCAGGATCAGGGAAACGACAACGCAGCCGTAGCATACGTCTTCCCGCCAGCAACATTCGTGGATTTCCTGACTCCGCCGATCCCGGAAAAGTTCACAAATGGTAATGCGTCCACGGTCCAATTGACCCCGGCGATTGACGCCTTGCGCGTAGTTCGCCAACCTCAGAGCCAGTCTGCGACGTTGGATTCCTCCGTGAATCTGGCATTTGACGTAGCCGGAAGCGCGCCGCGCAGCGTTCAATGGTCTGTAGACATAAGCGACGGAAACGGTCAGGTCGACATTCCCGGTGCAACATTTGGAATTTATAATATCCCTGACTTTACCGCGGCGAATGTTGGAACCAACAATACTGCGATGTTCCAATGCCGGATGACAAATCTGATTACGACACTGCCGATTTACAGCAATATCGCGACGGTGACACTGGTTGATACGATCCCGGCGAGCGTATCGGCAGTGGCTCCAGCTGTCGCAACGCTGGGTGGAGTAACCAATTTCCCGGCTTCCGGCGGAACGCAAGCTGTTCTCAGCGGAACGCAGTTTATTCCGGGAACGACAATTGCGATCAACGGCAAAGTGGCGACAAACGTCACTGTGACGCCGACGGCCATCACGTTTATCGTACCCTCATCGGTGACGGTGGGACTCTACGATATCGTCCTGACAAAGCCCGGCGGCGGTCCGGTCACATTGAGTCAGGCTTTCCGATACGATGACATTCCTGTCGGATCAGCTGCGGCATTTACGACTTTTGAAAACACGCAGACATCTGGGGCTGTATTGACAGCAAAAGATCAGTCAGACAAGATCGTGTCTTTCAAAATCGTCACGCAGCCCACTAAAGGAACGGTGACATTGGGGACGGTGGTGACAAACAATGCCTCAGCGCCATATACCGGGACGATTCCCTTTACCTATTCGCCGAATCTGAATCAGAATAGTGCCACTGCACCTGTTGGAGACGATACGTTCACGTTTACCGCGAATGACGGCTACTTGGATTCGTTGGCGCAAACGATCACGATCAAGATCACGCCGGTCAACAACCCGCCCACGATTACGAATCCGGGCAATCAGACTGTAACGGAAGACCAACTTACATCGATTCGAATAACAGGCATCGCACCGGGACCGGTGAGCGCAACCGACGAAGCGGGCCAGACGCTGACAGCAAAGGTTGCGTTGGGCGGGAACAACCCCAATGTTTACAATTTCATCACCAAAACGCAGAACGCATTTATGGCTGAAACGTTGTCGATATCACAACCGGTGAATGGCGTCTCTTCGGTCTCTTTCACTCCGGCATTCCCCGGCGTGTTCACGTTGTCTGTGACGATTACAGACAGCGGCAGCAACGCTGTGAATCTGCCTAACGGCCCGAACAATGTGAATTTTACGACCATCACATTTACCGTAACAGTCAATTCGGTGAATGACCGGCCGATTATCAACACGCCCCTGCCGCAGACGGGCGTATCGGATCAGTCCGGGGCAATTCAACTTTCGGGCATTGCCGCTGCTCCTTTGAACAATCCCGACGAATCGTCTCAGAATCCTTTATTGACTTTAACCGTTACGTCCAGTGATCCTACGTTCTTTACGACGTTAACGGCGAATCCTGTAATTACATTCTCCGGTTCACCGGCGATGGGAACTGCGACAATCAACTATAAGCCGACTTATGCTCGGTTTGGAACGGTCACAATTACGGTTTTGGTGGATGATCATCAACCTGCGAACAACCTGACGACAATCCAGTTCACCTTGAATTTGACGCCTGTCAATCATCCTCCGACGGCCGTCAATGACTCGTATGCGCCGACAACAAATAAAGTGTTTAACGTCGGAGCTCCGGGCGTTTTAGCCAATGATACGGACCCGGATTTCAACACGTTATCGGTTGCTGCTGTACCTGCGCCGACACAACCCACAAACGGCTCGGTGGTATTGAATTCCAATGGGTCATTTACCTATACACCTAATCCGAATTTCGTAGGCACGGATACCTTCACGTACTACGCCACGGACGGATCGTTGAACTCAGCCACGGCGGCGACGGTGACTCTGACCGTCGGTGCGAACTTGCCTCCGGTTGCAAGCGATGCGACAGCGACGGCCTTCGAAGATACGGCGTATAGCGGCACATTGACAGCCAGCGATCCGAATTTCGACCCGCTGACATTCACGATTCTGACTCAGCCAATGAGGGGAACGCTGGTTCTTACGAATGCCAAGACGGGTGCGTTTACGTATACGCCGTTTGTAAATTTGAATGGAACAGATTCGTTCACATTCAAAGTCAACGACGGTCAATACGATTCGAACACGGGGACGCAAACGATCAATATCACGCCGGTGAATGACGCGCCGGTTGCTGTCGCGGCAAACGTGTTGGTCGGATACAATGTGCCGACGACGATTGTGTTGAAAGGTACGGACATTGAAAACGATACGTTGACGTTTGCAATCACAAGTGGGCCATTACATGGAACGTTGGGCCCGATTGTGCAATCCAAAAATTCTACGAATACGGCAACGGTGACGAAACGGCCGTACCCGTTACCGGTGATCCCACAAAAGCGGGGTTGGGCGAGAGCGTCGTCA
>JANXLS010000462.1 GCA_025355035.1 Planctomycetota bacterium
ACAGGCGACTTCGACCACGCGCGTCACCTCGAACAACGTACCGTTGTCGCTGGGAATTTGACGCAGACCAGAATCGGTGTCCTGTATTTCGGACGGAGAGTCGAGTCGGACGCGCAGTGTCATCTTTCGTTTCGCGGCACACGGTCGATCCACGTCGAAGCCCAGTTTGGCGGTGTCTTTGCCAACGACTGCGACCATTGGCGCATTCGTGGTTCGGGACATTTCTTCGAACTTCATCATGTCGTCGAAGTTGCGGATGATCTTGCAGACGACGCCCGGTATCATGTATTCGACTTCGCGCCGCCACTTGCGGACAATGTGGCCGGGCGACATTACGAGGAGTCGAAAGGGGCGGCGATGTAGCAGTGACCATGCTGCGCCCAAGGACATCGCCGTCTTACCCGTCCCGCAATCACAGATCATCCAAACGCGGCCCTTCGCATTCAAGCCAGCCAACGCTCCGGCAATCTTTTCGCGTTGGCTGGGGTAGAACGAGAACGGCCGGCCGGCTGCCTTGCTGCGGCAGGCTTCGACCGGTGCCAGGTCGGGCAGTGGATCGCTGGGCTTGTGGCGCGGTTGCAGCACAGCTTCCGCGCCGGCGGCAATCGCGCCGCCGTAACGCTGTATCAATTCGTTGAGATCACGTGCCAAAGGCATCGCGCGCTCCTTTCGTTTGAAAATGCGTCACCGGGCCCCGGTATTGATACCGGGTCGAGGTGGCGTTTGAGTGGTTGGTGGATTGGTTAAGCGCCAGATTGGCGGGATACTGGTCTTCAGCGACTATCTATCTTGGTTTTGATAGATAGCCGCTGTCACGCCCCGTGTGGGCGGAAAGCGTCCGTATACACATTCATGCTGCGACGCGCTTCGGTAGCCCCATCGACCCTACATGCGCGGCGATGATCGCATCGAAGATGTCCTGTGCATTGGCCGCGAGCACAAACGCTCGCAGCCCATCGGGCGCACCGAACGATTCGCATTCGAGCAACATGTCCGAGCCATGGATTATCTTCATCAAGGCCCCGCCCCATTGTTGCAATGTCGGGCACGTCATCTTTTCCCGCAGTTTGCGCCAGAGCGTTGCATCATCGGGCGCGAGCATCAAATCACCGGAACGGTCAAGCATTGCGACGTGATGAACGTGCCGAGACCAGCCCGGCACGGACAGGCGGACGTTGGCCAACCGTGGAGACTCGGGCGGCTGAATCTCCACATAATCCCCGGACTCCCCTGCGCGATAGAAGCGGAATTCGACCGCCCCGCGCGGATCACTGACGCTGCCCATCAACGCGTGCGCGCCGGCATCGCTGGTGCTCACGGCTTCAAGATACAGCACACGGTTCTGTGGGTTGACGATCAGCGCGACAATTTGCGCGCCGACGTTGGCGATGATTTCTGATTTGGTGTTGCGGACGACAACTTCGAGATGGGGAAGTTCGGTGGGATTGAGTTCGGCGAGGCCGAGTTTCGGAATGGGTTCGGGCGCTGCGTTCATTCGGTGTTAACCTCCGTTTCGAGTTCTTCGGTTTCAGCGGACGTGTAGTTTTCAATTGAGCCATCGTTGCGTAAGCACCGCACGTTCATTTCGTATCGCGTGCGGTATGTGTCGATCTCGGCGACGGTGTTGCCGTTGTCATCCACCTGTGGCTTCGTCGAAACGCGGCGGATGGCAGACGAGAGGGTGCCTTTGATCAGGAAACGGTGACCGC
>JANXLS010000982.1 GCA_025355035.1 Planctomycetota bacterium
GCGCCCTGCTCAATCCATTTTTTGAGCAGCGCTGTTTGAGCGCTGGTTAGAGCAGGCTTTTTGCTCTTTGGTGGCGGCATTAATTGTTCGGGATCTTTTGACGTGACGCGCGTGAGGATTTCGCTCAGTTCCGGTTTGCCAGGAACGAGTGCGCGGACGCCGCCGTGGTCGTCCGTCGCGTTTGCGCGATCATCGAGACGCAACTTCGCCTCGCGCTTTTTCTCGTCGGGGCCGTGGCAATAAAAACACGTGCCCGACAGAATCGGCCGGATGTCCCGATTGAAGCTGATCTTTTCCTCACCCGCGAAAAGGGCGGATAGAGAAGCGCTCATCGATATGGCGATGAGCGCCAGACGCAGCATGTTGGAATTCGATTTCATACTTGCTTCCATGCGCAACACTACACTCATTCTTTGACTACCATACGTTTGCGACTGTTGTCGAACAGTGTTCAGTTGCATTCTTTAACCGACTTGAGCTTGCCGTGAAATATGCAAATTCGCTGAGTACAGCGCGTCGAAAACAATCTTGTCTTCGCGCCTCGCAATCGTCCGAAGTCTGTTTTGTCATATTATTTCTTTGCGCTTGGGTCGCTGAGTGATTTGTCCAGCCGTGCGCGTTCCTCGTCGGTCAACGGTTTGTAATCGATCTTTACGCCGGGCAATTCGGCGCGCAGTTTTTCAATATCGGCGGGACTGACATCAACGCTGGTGAAACGCAGCGATTTCAGATTCGGTAACGCCTTGAGTTGCTGCAACGCAGGTAGCGTGAGTCGCGTCTCCATCAGCGACAGCGATTCCAAAGACGTGATCTTCGCCAGCGTGGCCATCGACGAATCGTCCAGCGCAAGGATGCGCGGTTTGCCGTCCCAGCCGTATAAATTCTGGCCAATCGTGAGCGACTTGAGGTTCGTGAGTCTCGTTAGCGGCAGATTGCCGGCTTGCGTTCGTTGCGTATGCCATGATGAAAATTCCTTGAGCTGCGTCAATTCGCCGATCGCTTCCATCGCGGCGTCGCCCGCGCTAGAACCGCCCAAGCTTAGTTTTTCGAGCGTCGCAACCGCTTTGAGTTGAGCGAGTCCGGTCCCTTTAAATCCGGTTTTGCCCGACGTCGTATGGCCGACAGAAAGGACTTTCAGCGACTTCATTTCAGCGAGATGTTTGCATCCGTCGTCCGTCAGCGTTGAGCCATCAAGGACCAACCCTTCGGGATCCAACTTGGCTAACCGCGCAATGGCCTCATCGTCGATCCCTTTCCCGCCCGTCGAAATCTGTCGAATGCCCAGCGCTTCAATGGCTTTCCATTGCTCTTCAGTGATGGGTTGATCTGCGCGGAATTGGAGAACTGTTCCTTTGAATGCATAGTGCCCGCCGATCTTCGTCTTCAGCGGTTCGAGCGCAGCGGGGACAGGCGCTTCCGCCGCGTAAAGCGAAGTGCAGAGTAAAACAAACATCGCGAACAACGTATCGAGTTTTTTCAAAACGAGAACCTTTCGTGGAATCCACAAGCGGACCTCGTGAATACCCCGACGATCTTCGGAACGCGGATCAATTCCCTTTGCTGAGTGCGCTGGTGTACGTATTTGCAACGTTCTTTATTCCCGTTTTCAACGCAAAGGAAATTCTCATGGTGTTGGCCACTCGCATCGCTTCTATTTTGCTCATGATTGGCATTTTTCTTCGCGCTGGCGAAACGGCTGCACCGTTGCCTGAAGAAGGCTCGAAGGAATTGTTGCAGGAACTCAAAGCCTGCAAACACCGCATCGCATTCGAAACATTCCGCGATGGAAACTGGGAAATCTACATCATGAACGCGGACGGCACGAATCCCGTCAATCTCACCCATACGCCAAACGTTCAGGAGTTTTATCCCAAGGCGTCGCCCGACGGTTCGAAGATTTGTTTTTGCGCCGATGAAGGCGAAGGCGACAATAAGTCGCGCAACCTTTATATGATGAACATTGACGGCTCGGGCCGCACGAAGATCTGTGACAACGCGCGCGAGCCGTGTTGGAATGCCGACAGCACGCAGATCGCGTATTTGAAGGGCGAATTTCCGAAGTATGACGCGATGGATTTCGTGACGAAAGGGATCTTCATTTACGATCTAAAAAGCGGTGAACACCGTGAGCATGTCAACAAAAGCATTCACCACCTTTACTGTTTAAATTGGACACCAGACGGAAATTGGTTCGTTGCGACTGTCCACGGCGGGATGGGATTCAACCACGCGATTTTGGCGCTACAAGCGAACGGGGATAAAGTCTTCGATCTGAAGCTGAGCGGTTGTCGCCCGGACGTGAGCCCGGATGGAAAGTCAGTGGCATGGGGCCATGGCGATTTCGCAGTCGGAGTCGCAACGCTCGAATTCACCGCTGACACCGCAAAGGCCACCGACATCCACAATGTCGTCCAAAGCGCCGCTCCCATCGAAACGTATCACGCAGACTGGTCGCCGGATGGTAAGTACATTGCCTTTACGCGCGGAGCCAAACGCGCTGGAAAGAAGCTCGGTCTTGCGCCTGAAATTCCCGGATCCGATGCGCCGGGCTGGAATATCTGCGTCGCCGACCCCTCGCAGAAAAATCGATTCGTGATGCTCACGTCTGACGGCAAATCGAACAAAGAACCCGATTGGGTCGCTGCGCCGGCGGAGAAAAAATGAAGCGCATTCGATCCGTCCTGCTCCTTGCATCGCTCGCTCTGTTGGCCCTGTTAAACGGCTGCGGTGATGTGTCGAAATCGAGCGCCATATCCGCGCCTGCAGTTTCAACGCCACCGATTGTCACGACGAAAACTGGCGTCGAAATGGTGCTCGTTCCGGGCGGAACATTCAAGATCGGCAGCGCGATGCATCCCGGCGAAACGCAGCACAGTGTCACGCTCGATTCATTCTACATTGATCGCACCGAAGTGACGCAGGAGCAGTTCAAGAAATTGCAGCTCGGCGATCCGTCGAAGAATCGTAACCCATCCAATCCCGCCGAACAAATCAGCTTGATTCATGCGGTTCGGTACTGCAACGAGCGCTCCAAAGCCGAGGGGTTGAAGCCGTGTTACGACATCGAATTCAATTGCGATTTCAACGCTGATGGTTACCGCCTGCCGACCGAAGCCGAATGGGAATACGCCTGCCGCGCTGGGAGTGACACCGATTATTCATTCGGCAACGATCCGAAAAAACTGAACGAGTACGGCTGGCACAAAAACAACTCCGGCAGTAAAACGCATCCCGTCGCACAGAAAAAACCGAACGCTTGGGGCATTTACGACATGCATGGAAACGTCGCCGAGTGGTGCAACGATTACTACGACGCCAACTACTACGCGACCAGCCCCGCGAGAAATCCGCA
>JANXLS010000993.1 GCA_025355035.1 Planctomycetota bacterium
CGGACAATGTTCAAACAGGTCAAAGTTCCTGTGCTGGGCATGATTGAAAACATGTCGGGTTACACCGATCCAGCGACGGGTGTGCGGCTGGACATGTTTTCGAAAGGCGGCGGCGAAACGGCGGCGGAGCAGATGGCGATCCCGTTTCTCGGATCAATTCCGCTTGATCCGGAGATCAGTCTCAGCGGCGATTCGGGGGTGCCGATTTTGATATCCCATCCGGAGTCGGCGGCGGCCAGGGCCTTTCTGGCCGCAGCGGAAAAACTGGCAGCGCAGATTTCGATCAACGTGTTGTCAGGCGGAACGGAAAGCGCCGGGGGTGAGGCGCATTCGTGGGTTTGATCGTTTTTTAATGCTCTGCGTCTCTCCGTGAGAACATGCAGTTATTGTTGTTCCATCGCGAGGAAGTTTTTTTTCCAATCGAGGCCGTATCCGAAGCCGCCGAGGCCGGTGGAGGAGACGACGCGGTGGCAGGGGATGAAAATGAGGATGCGGTTGGCGCCGCAAGCCTGACCGCAGGCGCGGAAAGCGAGTGGTGAGCCGGCGTCGCGGGCGACTTCGGCGTAGGTTGCGGTTTCGCCGAATGGAATGTAGAGCATTGCTTTCCAGACGCGTTGGTGAAAATCGCCTGCGCCCTCAAGATCGAATTCGTTCCAATCCATTTCGATGCGACCGCCTTTAAGGCGCTCGAGCAGGGACTTTTTTAACGACTTCAAATGTTTTTCGTGCTCGAGCGGCAGCGCCGGGAGTTTGACGGCGTCGTCGCCTTGCGATGAAAGCAAGGAAAGACGTGCGACGCCGCGGGAGGAGAATTCGGCTTCCCAGAGGATAGAACGGAACGCGCGGGGTGCGGTGGGTAATTCGAATCGGACGCGGAGGAGTTCGGCAGAAGTACCGTGTTTTTTCGATGCGGCGGCGCGCGGAAATCGCGATGAAGGTGTTGTCGAAAATACCATCGTGTTGATGCTCCCAACGAATGTTTAGCGCGAACGCCATCGAGCGGTGTCGGGCGCGATTATACGTCCGGTTCCACCGCTGAATCCTGTGAGATCCAAACCGAAACGCAGGATGGTTTGAGCTTTCGAATTGATCGCTTGGGGAATGCCGGTATCGCTTGGCGGGATGGAATTGATTTGGACGGTGTGAACGAAGCGCTGGCCGTCGAGGAAGAGTTCATAGACACCTGCTGTTGTTGACGTGCCTTTGTAGTGCAATTCGATGCTTCTGACTTTCGCTGTGACAGCGGTGAGCGTGTCATCTCCCAACGTGATGGTGGCCGACACGCTTCCTGATTGATTAGCGCCCAGTTTTGGATCGCGAATGGGGAAGGCGGCGGCGGCGTTACTATCGATACTGAAGCGCGGGACGCCCAGGAAGCGCACGAACCATGCGTCGCCATCGGTGCCTTTGTCGCCCTTTGTCCCGTCGAAAAATTTCTGATCCACTCCATTCGCCGTGATGATCTGCATCCCGCCGGCTTTCGTGGAGCCTTTTCGCGCGGCCAAATTGTAGGACAAGACGGATTTTCCGGAGCGGGTGCGCTGGGCCATTGTGAGCGCTTCGCATGTGATGTAGTGTTTGAATTCCATCGACAAGACAACGTCGGCGGTCTTCGCAGTTGCCGATGCGACTGTGCTGCTGAGGTCGGCACCGTTGATCCTTATTTTAATCGATGCGTGATCGGTCGAAATTGAAACATTCAGACCTTTCGTGTTCTTGATGTTGCCTTTGTCGTCGAACGATCCAGACAGCACAGCTCCGTTAATTCTCAAAGTGAAAGGGGATCCGGCGAGTGAATTAAGCGTTTGGCCTTTGGGATCGAAGGCACCATTATAGGTAAATGAATCCACACCGAGCGAATTCAGCCCAGTTGCGGGAGCGGTTGAATTGATGGTGCATGACGACGCGACGACTTCAGAACTCGCCTGCGTTGTGTTTTCGACTTGAAAGGTGATGACTTGATTTGGGGTCGCGCTGGTGCGCGAAACAGCATCGCCTTTTGTGCTTGTAGCTCGTGCGATAAATTGAACGGTCGTAGACGTGGCGTTTCCGGCGGGGAAAGTGAAAGATGGGCGTCCAAACAGCGTTCCGTCGGGCGCGAGGGTGAGGCCGATAGCTTCAAGGCTTGCGACGCTTGTTCCGTTGACCATAACCGAACCGATTATGGCCGAAAAAGTGACAGGACCGGGCGCGGAAATCGTTTCGATTTTTGTGTAGTACGAGTTTCCCAACTGCGCGGCGGGCAAAACGTCCAATGCGAAGCGAAAGGGTTGAGGTGGGACAATGGGGAAGACGTTGATACGGAAGGTGCCAGTGCGTTGTGTGCCTAGAAAATCGGTGACAACGGCGTTGAAGCGCGCGGCTCCGCCTACGGGGTTATTAAACGAGTCGGTGATTCGACCGTTCGCGAACACTTTAGGAATAGGCGGGGGGGGAAGCGGAACTCCGACGTTGGATCCAAAGACATCGAAATTGGGTTTCGTCGCGAATGTGTACGGAAATCCGCCGCCGGTTGCGGTCAAATAGCGCGTGAAAACGGCGCCTTGTGTTGCGTCGCCGAGGTCGAAACCTTTGGGGTCGGTGTTGGTGTTACCGCCTTTGGGATAGCCGGGATCGGCACCTGGTTTCAAGTACGCGTTTGTGAAACGCAGCGGGGCACCGACTGCGCGCGAAGTGACGGCGCGAGAATCGGCGGACGAGGATGCGCCGTTATCGGGATCGGATTGGGTTGCCAGAGCGTACGAGAAACCCAGGACGGCCAGAAAAGAGGCGAGCAAAAATGTTTTCACGGCCGATCGCAAGCGGTTACTCCAGGCATGGGTGATTGACATTCACTACAGCTCGACATGGTCTTGTGTTCAGCGGCGTGCAACGGTTTGCCAATACTTCAAAACTATTTAAAAAAGAGGCTGTCGATGAACAACTTCACCGGTCGCTGATCGTACACCATGAATGTCATGCGCGCGATGTGTTCGCGGCCTTTGATTTCCTGGTTGAATTCCTTGAAGTCGTTGCGATTGGACTTGAACGTTTTGGAATCGATCTTCATGGATTCTTTGGTCCATGTCTTGGGGGGAATGCGAATGAAGTGGCTTTCGTGGAAGTCGCCTTCCGCATTGACGAATGCGACAGCCAGATTGATCGGTTTATCGCCGTCATTAAACGCTTTGAATTGCATTTCGGTGCTCTCGGCCAGATTGAGGGGCTGGCCGTAGCGGCTGAAGGCGAGCTTGTCCTGAGTGCCGCCCGGTGATTGGATCGCGACCATTTTGTTGCCGAGTTTGTCGGCGATGATGCCGGCGGTTGTCGGATTGGCC
>JANXLS010001005.1 GCA_025355035.1 Planctomycetota bacterium
GACTTCCGCAAAATGTTCGATACGATGGCCAAAGACATCGACGGCGTGATCATTTCGACGCCCGATCACACGCACTTCGCCGCCGCCGTTTGGGCGCTGAAAAACAAGAAGCACATCTGCGTTCAAAAGCCGTTGACCAACACGATCTGGGAAGCGCGCGAACTGCATCGGCTCGCGAAGGAAGCCGGCGTCGTCACACAGATGGGCAATCAAGGCCGAACGTTGGAAGGTCAGCGCGCAGTGAAGGAATGGGTCGAGCAGGGCGTGATCGGGACGCTCAAAGAAGTCCGGCTGTGGACCAACCGCCCGATCTGGCCGCAGGGTCCGTTGACCATCCGCGAAAAAGCCGATGTTCCCGCGACTCTGGATTGGGATTTGTGGCAGGGGCAACATCCCGCGCGACCGTACTTCGATTTCGAAAAAGTCGGCAAGGATGGCAAGTCGTCATTCGAATCGATTCATCCGTTCAAGTGGCGCGGCTGGTGGGATTACGGTTCGGGCGCATTGGGCGACATGGGTTGCCACGTCATGGATTGCACGTTCAATTTGCTCGGTCGCCCCGTCCCGACGAAGGTCGATGTCGAGAGCGGCAAGATCACCGATATGACCGCGCCGCTGTGGACGAAATTGGTCTATCACATTCCGGCGTCAGCGAAGTATGGCGCGATGAGCGTGAGTTGGAACGACGGCACAATCGACGGCAAGCCGAACAAGCCCGAACGCGATCCGCGCATTCCTGAAGAGCTATTCAACAAAGCGGCCAGCGGCATGATGCTGATCGGCACCGACGGCGTGATCATGGACACCGAAGCCTACTGCGGCAACCCGAAGATTTATCCGCCGGAGTTGGCCGCTGACGCGAAGAAAAGCGTTGAAAGCGGAAAGATCAAGAAGACCGAAGAACGCAGCCCCAAGCCCGGCAATCCGCAATTGGAATGGGCGCACTGCATCGTCAAAGGTTTGACGCCGAGTTCGAATTTCGACTACGCCGTCCCGCTGACGGAATTCGTCCAACTCGGAAACCTGGCCATCCGCAGCGGCCAATCGATCCAATGGGATTCAGCCGCGATGAAAGTGGTCAACGGCGAAGCGGCAAACAAGTACGTGAAACGCCCGGGGTATCGGGACGGATGGTTGTAGGAAACGCTTTTGGGAATCGAATTCGCGGCACGAAGGAGTGGACTTCGTGCCGCACGTGTTCGGAACGTGTTTAAAACACCCTCTAAAATACTTTCTTGCGTTCAACGACGATGCCGCAGAAGAAGCAACTGTTCGTTGCGACGGAGATCGGGCGGGTGCATTGGGGGCAGTTGTCGGGAATACGCGAGGGTTTGCCGTCCACTTTGCCGTCCATCATGTCCACTGCAAAAATCATCTCGAGCATTTTTTCTTCAGTCAATTCGCTTCGTTTTTTCAATAACTCCCAAAGCGCCTGGACGATCAGCGTGGTGCGATCGAGTTCCTGGCGCAACAGGGCGATTTCGCTCTTCGCGTTGCGGACTGCCATGTTCGCATCGTTGTTCTGCTTGCCGCCTTGACCGCCGCCGCCTGCCATCGGAAAGAGCATCGTGTGTTTCGACTCCTTTTTCAGGAACTCCAGAAAGTATGCCTCACAATAATTCGACAACGCAACGCCGATGCGTTATCTTATGCGTGATCTTATTGCCCCGCGCGTTTCTAAAGTGTCATATCACGCCGCGCCGGCCAAGCTGAACGAGGCGGTCGAGCAACGGCGTATTTGGAGACTACGTCGCGCGAGACCAACGAAGTTCAGCGCTGCCCGCCGCAAGTGAGATGACGCTTTAGAAACGGGCGGGGCAATAATAGGGACTGAAGCGCCGTTCCGTCTCCTACAAAAGCCCAGAAAGGATACACCAGAATGTCCGCGCCACGCGTTTTAATTCTCCGAGCTCCCGGCACCAATTGCGACGAGGAGACAGCTTTCGCGTTTGAAAAAGCCGGCGGCGTGTGCAGCAGCGTCCACATCCGCGCACTGTGTCAATCGCCGTCGATGTTGCAGGAGAACGCGATTCTCGCGTTGCCCGGCGGATTCAGCTATGGCGACGATCTGGGTTCGGGTACGGTCATTGCCAACGAATTGATGCGCTACCTGGCCGACCCTTTGAAGCGTTTTGTTGAGCGCGGCGGATTGGCGTTGGGCATCTGCAACGGGTTTCAGATTCTGGTGAAGACCGGCTTGGTGCCGGGATTGTCCTACGCGCCGAAAACGACCGACGAAGCCCCGGGCGCGACGCTGGCCTTCAACGATTCCCAGCGCTTCGAAGATCGCTGGGTGCATCTGAAGATCGAACACAGTACGTCGCCGTTTTTGGAAGGCCATGCGGGGCAGATTGTCGAATTTCCGGTCGCCCATGGCGAAGGAAAATTTGTCGCGCGCGATGCCGATACGTTGAGACGAATCGAAGAAGGCAAGCAGGTCGCGTTTCGATACACGACCGAAAGCGGCGGTTCGCCCGAATTTCCGGACAACCCCAACGGCGCTCAGAATCACATCGCCGGGATCACCGATGAAACGGGCCGCGTAATGGGATTGATGCCGCATCCCGAGCGTCACGTCCTGCCCTGGCAGCATCCACGCTGGACGCGCGACGGCTTGAAGAAGGAGGGCGACGGTTTGTTCCTCTTTAAGAACGCGATCAAATACGCGAAGTCGTAAATCGACCGTCAAAACGATGTCCTTTCTATTCTGAAATCGCTGGCGCCAAGAAAGCATCCGCTTTATTGGTGTATTCATTCGGCGCGAGTTGTGTATTTTCATTTTTGAAAACCCAAAGGCACCCCATGATCACAGTGCGTCATTTCGCTCTCTCGCTCCTCCTTTGTTGCATGGCTTTTCGAGCCATTCGCGCGGCCGAAGTTGCCACGCTCGTCCAGAAGTTTCCGGCTCCGAATGCGACTGAACGCGAGGCTCTGGCTGCGGAATTTTTTAAAGACGGCGAGGCCAGCATCCAAGCGCTGACCAAGCTGCTCGTCGAACCCGGCAAAGGCGACGACTCCAAAGTTCGTTTCGCGTTGCAGGCCATGGCCATTCACGCATCGCGCCCCGGCGCGGATGCGGAGCGGAAGCTTTTTGCCCAGACCGCCGCAGCCGAATTGAGCGGCGGGGCGCAGCCTATGGTCAAAGCGTTTTTGCTGGAACAATTGCGACTGACGGCGGGCGACGAACAGGTCGCTCCGATTGCGGCGTTGCTCACGGACCAGGAACTCTCCGATCACGCGTTGCAGACCCTGATGACGATTCGCACGGCATCGGTTGGCGCGGCGTTGCGTGCGGCGCTGGCCACGGCCAAAGACGGTCCGCGGGCGACAGTCATTTCGGCGCTGGGACGATTGGGCGACAAGGAAGCAGCCGTCGCGATTTTGAAGGACGCGGAGAATCCGGACGCGGACGTGCGCAACGCGGCACTGCTGGCACTGGCGAAAATTGGCGATGTGTCGGCCGCTCCGGCGATGCTCAAGGCGGCCGGCGGCGACAATTGGAGCAATCGCAATCAAGCGCTGCAAGCGGCGTTGACGCTGGCCCAACGGTTGGTCGAATTGGGCAAGAAGGCTGAAGCGGCGAATGTCTGTCGTTCGCTGGCAAAATTCCAGATCGCGCCGAAGGAGAGCAATCTGCAATGCGCGGCGTTGAACATCCTGGCGTCGGCTGAAGCGGAAGCGGCATTCGAGGATCTGAAAGCAGCGTTGAAGAGCGAGAGCAACGAAGTCCGCGCGACGGCGTTGAGCATCGCAGCCGCGATTCCGGGCGCAGCCGTCACCCAGCGCTGGGCGGCGGAGTTGAAAGGTGCGGACTCGCGGTTCGCGTGCGAAACGCTGGGCGTGTTGGAACGGCGCTACGATCCGGCGGGATTTCCGGCTGTCGCGGAAGCGGCAAAAAATCCGGACGCGTCCGTTCGCGTGGCGGCTTTGCGCGCGGCTGTGATTGGAGGCAAAGATGCGTTGCCGATTTTGTTGGCGGTACTGAGCACGGAACCCACGAAGGAGAACGAAGCGGAATTGGCCGCCGCGCGATTGTCCATCGTGAAATTGAAAGGCGCCGACATCAATAAGGGAATGGCAGCGGCGCTTAATGCTGCTGCGCCGACTCTGCAAAAAATCGTGATCGCGGCGCTTGCGGATCGCTGCGCGCTGGATCAAGTCGGTGACGTGCTCGCTTTGACGAAAGACGCAGACGGACACATTCGCGCGGCTGCTTTCGAAGCGGTTGGAACGCTGGGCGGCGCAAAAGAACTGCCGACGCTCTTGAACACCCTCGTTAAAACGGAGGTCGACGACGATCGCGCAAACGCTGAAAAAGCGGCGGCCGCGATTGCTTCCCATGTTTCCCAGAAAGCGTCCGTCGCGGGTGCCGTTGTTACAGCGATGAACGGAGCGTCCACAAAAGCGCGGCAATCGCTGGTGCGCGTGTTGGGAAAAACCGGCGGGGCGGATGCGCTCGCCGCGTTGAAGCCGGCTTTGAAAGATGCCGACGCAGACGTTGTCGATAGCGCCGTTCGCGAGTTGGCGAATTGGCCGGACATCGGCGCGCAGGCCGATTTGCTCGACATCGCGAAGACGACGACGGTGCTGGCTCACAACGTTCTCGCGCTCAATGGCTATGTTCGATTGCTGGAGCTCGAAAGTAAAAAGCCGACGAACGATTTTCTGCCGCGCTACAAAGCAGCGTTGGAACTCTGCCGCCGCCCGGACGAAAAGCGGAAGATCATCTCCGGGATTCAAAACGTGAAGACACCGGAAGGCGCAAAAGTCGCGGAAGAATTGATGGCCAATGAATCGATCCGCGAGGAAGCGTGCAACGCGGCGATGAACATCGCGAAGGAATTGGCGAAGAATCAAAAAGATGTCGCGCGCGGCGTGTTCGAAAAAGTCATCGCGACGACAAAACGCGCGGACCTCAAAAAGAATGCTCAATCGGAGTTGGACAAGTTGGGCAAATAAGCCCGCAAACTCCGACTTCGTTTATGCGGAAGCCCTCATCGCCTCACTCCAAATCCCGCCCCACATCCAGGATCAATTTCGGGCGCTGATTCGAATCTATCTCACGATCCAAATCCGTCTCCGGATACAGCCGCACGTGAAATTCCGGCTCGCCGTTGACCACCTTCAACAGCAGCCCGTTGTTCTGAATCTTCCCGCCCAGCACGTCCTGAACATACTTCGTCACGTCCCACGACAGCCACTGATTCGCCTTGTTCCCCAGTAGCACGCGCGCATCTTCGCGCGGTTCAATATCCGTTTCGCCCCCCGCGCCGGGAATCGTCCAATCGTGATCCTTCTGCGCGTCGTAACTCATCCAGGAGCCCGAATCCGGCACCCACGCCCGTTTGATCCGGAACACGCCGATCGACGCGCCTTCGAATTTCGGCGACGTGATCTGATACAGTTGCAGCGTCGCTTTCCGAACGCGCCCGTTTCCCACCGCCGCATCCACCCCATCGAATTTCAGCAGCACCCGCTGCAACCCGCCCGACGCGCCCAGCTTCAATCCGTATCCGACGCCCACATCCGTCCGCCGCATCGAATCGCGATAATCCGAAATCTGGTCCGTGTTGATTCCGCGATACTTCGCGTCCGGTGATTTCCCATTTTGCAGCACCACCGTCGCAAGCGATTTTTTCGCCGACGCGTTCTCCGCCTTCGCCAGCAGTTCGCGATATTCGTCGGTCAACGCGCCGTTCTCATTCAACTCCGCGATGACATCCTTCGCCGCCGTTAATGCCGCTTTCATGTCGTCCGCGTTCTCGGAATTCACAGCTTTTTTCAGCGCCGCCAATTTCGCTTCGCTCACCGTAATTTTCTGGATCAACTTCTCGACCCGGAACCGCTCCGCCCAATGCAGCGGCAGCGGTTCGCGCGCTTTTTCGTAGGCCGCCGTGATCGTCGCCTCCGCGTCGTTCGGCGTTTCGTACGCCTCCAAAGCCGCCAGCGCCAGCATGATCGCCGGCTTGTTTTTTACGCTCGATTCCATCAACGATTTCACGCCCTCCGACGTCAGGTCGTTGATCTTGACGCCAATCTCCGCGCCTTTCGCCGGCACGACGCGCAACAAATGGCCGTTCGCTCCGATCAAAACGCCCGTCGCCTGCCCGCCCTTGCGCAGATGAAAACTGACTTGCTTCCGAATCCCCTTCACATCCTTCAGCGCTTCCTCGTACACATTCTGAATCGCTTTGATATCGTCCGCGCAGCGCTTCAATACTTTCTCCGGATCGGAAACGCCGCCCTTCAATATCGCCTCGAATGGAGGCTGCTCGATCAGATCCGACGCACCCGTGTAATCGCCCTCCGCCACCGTCGAACCGAAGCGCTTGAAGAACCGCACCCACTCCTCGCGCGCTGTCCGGTCGATCGACCGCTTCGCCTGCAACGCCTTGTCGTTCTCCTCCGCGTAACGGTGCTGAATCCCTTTCGCCTCATCGCGAACCATCGAATCCGGATGCTTTATCGCGCTCTCCAAACGCGCCGCCGCATCCGGCGCTTTTTTGCGCAGAGCGTCTTCGAGCCCCGCAAGCGCCGCGTCGTGTTCCATCGTCCGCTTCTTTTCGAATTCCGAGATCATATCCTTCAGCTTCTTATCCGCACCCTGCCCCGACCACGCCGCATCCTGAGGCAGATTCTTCAGCGTCGTCTGCAACAACTCAATCGCGCCCGCAAAATCCTTTTTGTCCGCCAACGCCTGAGCCGGAGCTGTCGCCTCGCCGATCGATTTCAACGCCACTTTGTCGTGCGCAACCAGAAGATGCGACATCTCTTTCACCGCCGCCTCGCGAACCGCTTGAATCGTCGAATACGTGTACGTCCGCAACACATTCGCCGCTTTCTTTAAGTCCACCGTGCTGTCTTCTTGAATCAGCGTGTGCAACATCTGAATTTCAACCAGCGCATAATCCGTCTCCGCCAAAACCCGTTCCGGAGCCGTCGGAACCGAAACAGGCTGCTCAACCACCGGTTCAACCGGATTCGCCTCATGAATCTCATCCTGAGGCGCGATCACAAATCTTCCATGCCCCGCAGATTGGATCTGCAGCGACACCTGCCAAGCCAAACACAACGCCGAAATCACAAAACAAACCAGCGCCTTTGGGTAAAACGGCTTCGCGTAAGGAAGCGGTTCCAACGAAGCCATCTCGCTGGAGGAAGCGGCCGACTGAGGATGCAGTTCAGAGTTACTCATATAAAGGTAGACGACCTCCGCTCAACTTTTGCGCGAAAAAAATCCGCAAGCCGACAACTCCTCGTTCGCAAAGATGCACATTCGTGCAGTACGCCGATCCGTCTTCCCACTCCCCATGGGGGGCGGGGGGGTCAATCCTTCTTTGCTTCTGCCAATTTATACGAAACCAGTTCTTCAACGCGCCCCGTCCCGCGAATCCATTTCACAACGCCGACACCGCGCGCCAACCACACAGTCCCCGAGTAAACGATGTTCTTCTCCGGCGGCGTCGCGAGATGGATTTCTTCGAGTTTGATCTTCAAACAATCCTTGAACGTTCCGGCGGGAACCGTCACGTCTTCGCTGCCTTCAACCGTGTACGTGTGATTCATCGCCTTCTTCGGCGACGGTACAACGATCACCGCGCCCGTTTCCGGCGTGTTCTTTACAATGGTAACCGCTTCAGCCAACCGACCTTTCGTCAGCGCGTTCACCTCGAATTTCAGAAACGTATCCAGCGTAGCAATGCCGTCCGGCGCTTTGATATAAGTGCCGAGCCCGATGGAAGTCGTACCGAGGATCGCGTCCGGGTTGCGAACGCTCTTTTCCTCTACACAATAAAAGACATCGGCGTCAGCGGCATGGACTGTCTTGAGCACCAGCGTGTCCGTCGATTTTCGCCCTTTGAATTCGCCCGCGTACGTATAGGTGCTTTCAGGAATTAACGGCAGATAGCTGCGCTTTTCGTTTTCGGCATTAATCTCGACCGCAAAGGCGGCGCTTGCCAGTGTCATCCATGCGGCAAAAAGGATTATTGATTCGCGCGTCGCGAAAGCGACACCCGAGCGTTTGAAGCAGTTGCCATTACCCTCTCCTCTTGGGGAGAGGGCCGACGAGGGCTGCTGTTCGCGCTCGCGGGGTGAGGGGAGAGCGTGCGGCTTTAGCGCTGCGCGGGTCAATAAGCAGTTGACGTTTTTTATCATGCGACGATTCTCCTCCGTCGCAGAAGTTTAGCACAAATCGCAACATGTCGCGAATTTTTCAACAGCGCTGCTACGGCTTCAAGACGGCTTTGACGAGATCGCCGGATTGCATGCCGTCGAAGCAACTCTTCCATTCTGTCAGCGGGGCGACGCGGCTGAGGATGGGATCGAGGTTGAGTTGTCCGCTGCCCAACATCCCCAGGACTTTCTCCCACATCGGCCAATTATGGCTGAAGCTGCCTTTGAGCGCGACGGCTTTTTGAACGAGAAGGTCGAGCGAGAAGTTGCACGGCTGCGGACCCCAGCCAACTTTGCTGACCTGACCGTTCGGGCGGACCCATTCAAGCGCGCTACGCAATGTTGCGCTGACGCCTGCGCAATCGATCACGACATCGACACCGTAACCATCGCCGACCGTTTTCATGTATTCATTGACGTCTTCCCCATTGGCGCCAAGCGTGTGCGTCGCGCCGATCTGCTTCGCAAAATCGAGGCGCTTGGCATCGGCTTTCGCGCCGACGACGATGAGCGGGTTGGCTCCGCAAAGTTTCGCCATTGCAGCGCAGAGGAGACCGATCGGGCCGGGCCCGATAACGACGACGCTGTCGCCGGGCTTGATGTGAGCGTTGTTGACGACGGCGTTGTAGGCGACGCAGCAGGGTTCGGTCAGCGCGGCTTTTTCGAAGGACAGGCCATCGGGAATTTTGTGCAGGCAACGTTCGGGAACGCGCGCGTATTGGGTCATTGCTCCGTTGACGCCGTAGCCGAAGCCGAGGCGATTGGGATCGAGGTTGTACAATCCGGATTTAACGAACGGCGAATTCTCGGGCAACACGGCTGCTGTCTCGCTAACGACACGGTCGCCTTCTTTGAAGCCTTTGACGCGCGAGCCGGCTTTGGCGATGACGCCGCCGAATTCGTGACCGAGGACGACGGGATAGTTGACCTTCCAACTCTGCGAGCCGTGGTATTGATGGAGGTCGCTGCCGCAGACGCCGACGGCCTGAACGGCGAGCAAGACGTCGGTCTCGCCGAATTCAGGTTGAGCGACGTCGCGGAGTTCGACCGAGTGGGGCGTTGAGGAATAGTTTACAAGTCCGAGCATGGTTCCGATTCCCTTCAAAATTTAGGGGTAAACGCGAGACGAATTGAATGTCATCATGGTCATGAATACGCCAGAAGTCGAATTAAAAACGGGAGTAATTTATTGAATACGAATGAGTCTAGCTACATGTTATCGGACAAACAAGGTATAGGTAAGAAGTTATCGGACGCATTGAATGAATTATTAAAATATTTTCAGATTATTTGAATGAAATGAAGTGTCATGCGTTTGAATGATGAGGAATGAGCGTAATGAACGGAATTGTGGATCGTTTAAATGATATCCTTAGAACAATAGGTAACAGATTAAAAAGGGGGGGGATGAAAATGAAAACGTTGACTTTCGCTATGGGGCTTTTGGTGATTTGTGCGTTATTTGGAATGAGCGCGCAGGCGGCGACGCGGGTTGATTTTGGATTCGGAATTGGCGGAGGGTACGCTCCGTATTATCCGGCACCGGTCTATACTGCGCCGGTTTATTCGGCTCCGGCTTGTGGAGGGCATTACGAGACGCGGGTCGAACGCGTTTTGGTCTGCGCCGAACGTTGCGAACGGGTGCGAACTGACCCGGTTTATGAAACGCGCTACTACAATGGTGTGCCCCAGACGGTGTGTGTCAATGCGGGCGGATGGCGCGATGTGTGCGTCCCGGCGCGATACGAAAACCGGACTGTGCAGGTGTGGGTTCCGGGCTACGTGTCATACTATGCCGCGCCGCGATATTATGCCGCACCGAGCTTTGGATTGGATTTAAACTTCCGCAGCCGACACTAACACTGTGCCAATTGATTCGACGTTTGAAAAACGCGAGGCGAATCCGAGAGGATTGGCCTCGCGTTGTTTTTGGCAAGGCAACAAACGGATTTCTTGAAACTTCGTGCTTTAATTTCAAGACTCGCGGGCTTATAACGTCTTCTAAGCATGAACTCTATGACGATACGACTCATCCGCTGTTCAGTTTTGGCATTGGCGCTCGGTGCCTTATCTGGTTGCTTGGACGATGTGACTGAAATGGCGCGCGGTGTCGTGCCGTTTCTGCCCCCCTCAAAATACATCGAACGCGGTGGGCGAAAGCTGACGCGATCGGAAGCTGCGTTTTATCAGAAATTGACCGACCTTTCGCGCGCGACGAAAGTCAATCCCCGCGACGCGGTGGCGTACAACGCCATCGGCGAATTGCTGATGAAAAAAGGATCGTATTCGCTCGCCAAACGCTGCTTTCTCGACGCGATCGATTTCGATCCGACCCTGAGTGAACCGCATCACAACATCGGGCGGCTCTATCTTCTGGAAGAGCGGTATCACGGCGCGTTGGAAGAATTGGATAAAGCTCAAAAACTCAGCCCCGATGATGCGTCGCTGCGAATGCGCGTTGGCGAGGCGCATGCGGGATTGGGAAAAGTAGGCGAAGCGCTCGGGGACTTTAACGAAGCGATCGCGCTGGACAAGGAATTCACCCCGGTTTATCTGGCGAAGGCGCGACTGTTGTATTCGCAACGGAACTATGGCGAAGCGGCGGATGCGTGTCGTGAAGCGCTCAGAAACATTCCTCCGTATACGCCGCCGCCTGCGGCTGTGAAGAAGCAGACGAACATTGGGCTGCTTGACAACCTTCTTCCGAATCAAAAGATCACCGAAGACGACACGCCGCCGCCGACCTATAAGGAGGAAGCCTCCTATGATCTGGCGTTGTGCTTGAAAGCGCAGGGATCCTACAGCGAAGCAATTAGCGCGTTGGCGGTTGCTGAGACGGCGGAAGATGGGCGCGCGGATGTGCAGATTCTGAAAGCGAATTGCCAGGACTTAATGAACGACACGGGCGGCGCGTTGGCGACATTGACCGCACTGAGGACGTTGCGGCCGGACATGGCAGAGATTCCGAAATTAATGGCGCGATTGTATGACAAGACGGGGCAGTCGGATCTTGCGGCGAAGACCCGTTTGGATGCGGCGGAATTGGATCAATCGGACAAGGCGTTGCAGGAAGAAGCGTTGAAGGACGCTGAAGGAAAAAGCAACAAGCCGCGCACGATTCAATTGTACGAACGTCTCGCGCGCATCGACACGGACAACCTAAGATACCGCGTTGCGCTGGCTGAAGCCTACGACGCAGCGGCGATCAAACGCGAGGCGGCGCTGGCGTGGCAGGAAGTGTTGAATCTGCGCGAGCGGATCAACGAACAGGCGCGGCGCGACGGTGAAGTGCGGACGAGTTCGGATCCGTACATGATCAATCCGACGGAGCATGAAATTCGGCGGCGGACGGGGATGTTGTATTCGGATATTCCGGGATTCCAAGGCAAGGCGATGCTGCATTTCAAGCGCTGCCTGCAATTGGTTCCCAACGATGGCGAAGTGCATCGGCGCTTGGGTGAGATGCTCTTGCAGTCGAAGAATTTTTCCGAAGCGGAACGGCATATTCGCGAGACGTTGAAAATCTATCCGGACGACGCAAAGGCGCATTCGAATTTGGCGACCCTGCATGCCGCTCAGAATAATTACGACGACGCGGTGGCTGAATATCAGAAGGCGATCAAGGCCGATCCCGCTCTCGATATTGCGCAGTTGAATCTGGCGAAAGTGTTTCTCGGGCAGAATCGGCGGGACGAGGCGTTGGTGCCGTTGTTGGCGTACACGAAATTGAAACCGCTGGATATCGAAGCGCACCGTATTCTCGCGGATTTATATCGCGATTTGGGAAACAAGACGGCAGCTTTGGAGGAGTACGAAACGATTTTGGCGCTGGAGGAAGAGAAGGGATTCAATCCGCAGGCGGTGATCGACATTTCCAAGGTGAAGCGCGCGATGGGCGACAAGAATGCGTCGATTTCTGATTTGGAAGCGCAGATTGAGAAGCATCCGTCGGAACTGAATTTGTTGGTGCCGGCGGGGCGCTATTACAGCGGCGACAAGCTGCACGTTCGCGCGGTGTTTACGTGGGAACGCGTGTTGAATATCTGCGGAAACGACGATCGGTTTCAGAAAGTTCGAAACGAAGCGCTGACGGCGCTGGCTTCGGAATACGACGCTATGGGGCGGAAG
This sequence comes from Planctomycetota bacterium, assembly GCA_025355035.1. Taxonomy (GTDB): domain Bacteria; phylum Planctomycetota; class SZUA-567; order H5-PLA8; family H5-PLA8; genus JANXLS01. The sequence goes on from JANXLS010001005.1 coordinate 12,304, forward strand.
CCGGACGCGATTCGGATGAACGAAACGGCGGGGAAGGGCGGCGATCCGGAAGGTTACAGGCGAGCGGCGGCGATGTATTTGAAGAACGGCGAGACGGAAAAAGCGATAGATTGCTTGAAGAAGGTGCTGACGCTGAGAACGTCCGACGTGGAAGCGCGGCGGCAGCTCGCGGAATTGTATCAGACATCGGCAAAAGGGCCGGAGCATGAAGAAGCCTTGAGACTGTATCAGGAAATCATCACGTTGATGCCGAAGGATCTGACGGCGCATGTGAACTGCGGACACTTGCTGGTGGAATTCAATCGGTTCGCGGAAGGGATGGATGAGTACGAATTGGTGTTGCGCGAGAATCCGAAGAATACAGCGGCCCTGCTGGGACGCGGCGTTTTGTTTCGCAAGCGGTCGCGCTACAAGGACGCATTGGAGGATTATTTGAAGGCAATCGCCGCAGACCCGACGCTGGCGAAGGCGTATTACAATGCGGCGTTGATTTACGATTATTATCTGCCCGATCCGACAAAAGCGCGTGAGTACTATCAGAAGTTTGTTGAAAACGGCGGAGATCCGTCGAAGGTTCCAAACGACACGCCAACAGCCGTGCCCGCAAGTCGAAAGACGAATGAACAGACGCGGACCAGCCGGAAGCCGGGTGTTGAAGCGGAAATTATTGAAATCGGAATCCAACCTTCCACAGCGCTGGAGTTTGGTGAGGTTCGCCGCCCCAAGACAGAATCCGGCAAGGATGCAAAGGCGGAGCCCGTCGATCTCAATCGCAAATAGAAGCACTACTTCCTTATAATTTATGAAACAGGTTTATTCGAATGGCCGATGCACCCGAATCTCATCCCAGCCGTAAAACGACGCGCCGTTTGAACGACCATCGAGGCTTTCCATTGGTCGATCCGTCGGCGCAGACCACCGCTAAAAAATCCGAAGCGGAGTTGGGGAAGCCGCAGGAACCGGGGACGGTTTCGCTGCCCATGAAGCCGGAGCCTGTCGCGGCCACGCCACCGCCCCCACCCGAGGCGTTCTTCGAAACGCAGCCGCCGGCGAGCCGTTTGACGGCTGAACGCGCGAAAGTGCATCGGCCTATGGAGGCGAAACTGGTTGAGCCCGCGCCGTCGATCCAGTCGCTTGAACGGAAGGTCGCTGAATTAATTGCCATGCAGGGTGAGCATCCCGGTCAGGATTTGATCAGCGACATCATGATGACGGCGCTGCGCATGGTCCGCGACGGCAGCACGCGCGGGGATATGAAGATTCTTGCGGCGTCGCTGCGCGAATTGCGGTATGCGTTCAATATTTTCAGACCGTACCAGGACCGGCGCAAGGTCACCGTTTTCGGATCGGCGCGAACTCAGCCGGAAGATGCGGAATATCAGCAGGCGAAGCACTTCGCGGAAGAGATGGTGAAGCGCAATTACATGATCATCACTGGTGCCGGGCCGGGGATCATGGAAGCGGCTCAGGCGGGCGCGGGGCGCGAGAACAGCTTTGGCGTGAACATCAAGTTGCCGTTCGAACAGCGTTCGAATCCGTTCATCGAAGGCGACAAGAAGCTCATCAATTTCCGCTACTTTTTCACCCGGAAATTATGTTTCGTGAAAGAGGCGTCGGCGATCGCACTGTTTCCGGGCGGGTTTGGGACGCACGATGAAATGTTTGAAACGCTGACATTGATCCAGACCGGAAAATCGTCGCTGTTTCCGATCGTTCTGATCGACAAAAACGGCGGCAACTATTGGCGCGAGTGGGCCGATTACGTCGCGGATCATTTGTTGGGACAGAAGCTGATTTCGGAAGACGACATGCAGCTTTTCAAGATAACCGACGATCCGCAATGGGCGGCGGATGAAATCACGAATTTTTACACGCGCTATCATTCGTGCCGGTACATCAAGGACACGTTGGTGCTGCGAATGACCAGTCGGTTGACGAAGGCGAACATCGAGCAACTCAACGATCATTACGCGTCGATTTTGATTGCAGGAAAAGGAAAGATCGTGGAGTGCGAATCGTTTCCTGAAGAGGGAAGCGAGCCGGAGTTGCTGGCGCTGCCGCGGCTGGCGCTGCCATTCAATCGGCGCAACTTTGGGAAGCTGCGGTTGTTGATTGACGAGATCAATCGCGCATAGTTTTATTTTTTCGACTGTTTCTTGATTTCAATTTTCTCGGATGCGCGCCCGACCAGATCGGTGAGCGGCGCGGATTTTCCTTCCAGATAATCGACGAGGCGCGGGATGTCGCTTGGGGTGACGCCGGCGAGATAGGTGCCTTCCGGCCAGATGACGGCGTTGACTCCGTCCCGGCACAATCCCAGACAGGTGCATTCGCCGTCGCGATAAAATTGGCGGATGTTGCGTGCGCGGAGTTCTGTCTTCAATGCGCTGCGCACAGCGGCCCCGTGTTGCGGGCCGCAGGATTCGCCGATACAGATGAGCACGTGTTTTTTGAGATACGGTTCGGATGTACTCATTTATTTTTTCTCGGGCGGCAGGTATTTGATGCGGGCTTTCAATTCGATGCGGCGGAAGGAATGAGCGCTGGCTTCGAAGACCGGAACGTGCGACGCATACGTTTCGAGTTTGGAGTGGCACGTGATTTTGTAGAAGACGGGGAACGAAGGATCTTTGACGATGAACTGGAGCGTTCGCATGTGGATGACTTCGGACGTTTCCGTTTCTTTGTATTCGCAGTCGTATTCGATGCGCTTGGTCGTACAGCCGTCGATGACGTCGTCTTCTTCGCTGATGAATTTGGCGCTGGGCTCTTCGAACGTAATGCGCTTGCGATGTTCGTCGAGAAACGAGGCCAGAGTGCCGGGAGCGGAGACACTGGTGAAGATCAGGAGCGGGCTGAAGCCGGATTCTTTGACGCCGTTGACATAGTACGTGTACGGAACGGTTCGGTCGTCGATGCGCCATTTGTGCGGTGGGCGGAAGGCGAAGTCGGCGCATTCGCGGACGCGGTCTTTGAATTCGTCGTCGAGCACGACTTTGGTTTTGACTTCGAATGTCAACGCGTAATGCAGCGAAAGAACGAGACCGACGGCGAGGACCGAGCCGCCGATGATGATGCCGATCAGCTTGAGCGACGAGAACGGCGTGGGAGCGGGCGGAGCCAAGTTGGCGCGTTTCTTTGCCGGGATGATAACGAGGCGCGGCTTCGCGGCGGGCGTGGAGTCTGGCGACTTTGTTTCGGCGTTCATGGGTGTCATAATATTACACACGCGGTGGAGTAAAAAGGGAAAAGTGGAGAACGGTGAAATCGCAATGCAGCAAAGCTTCGGTGCGATAAAATCCAGATTCCGCTGCTCTATTTATTTCAACGGATCGCGGACGCTTCGCTTGCGCGATTTTTTAGGAATACACAATGGCCGACGTTTTTCCGGATTCTCGTTATCGCATTCTGCGACTCGTGACGCTTGTATTTTTTGCTGCGTTTGCGGTCGTGTATGGGTTTCAGTGTGTGAAAAATGGGCGCGTGGCCGTTGCAGCCAAGAGCGACGGTGTCGTCAAGAAAGATAAAATCGGGAACGATTTTACGGCGTTTTATTCAGCGGGGGAGCAGGCTCGGTTGGGGAAGAATATTTACGACTGGCAGGGAACATCGGTGGCGCATCGGCCGTATGAGTATCCGCCATTGTTTGCGATTTTTCCGATGATGCTGCTGGCGTATTTTCCATTCAACACCGCGCTGGCGCTTTTTTATGCGATGAACGTGATTCTACTGGCCGCGTCGATTTGGATGCTGCGACGCGTCCTGTGGCCGCCGTTGGGATCGGCGGCGATGCCGTGGTGGCAATGGCCGCTCGTAGGGATGGTGATCACGCTTGCGTTGTCGTGGCGTTACATTCATTCGAACACGAACGAGAGCAACGCGAATCTGGTCATGTTGTTTTTGCTGACGCTGGCGTTGTTTTGCGATCGAACGTTTTTGGCGAATGACAAGGAAACTCCTCGCAGCGGAATCTTGAGCGGGCTGGCTGTGGCGATGGCGACGGCGGTCAAACTGACGCCAGGATTGTTCGGCGTTTATTTTTTGTGGTGCCGGCGCGGCTGGGCGATGGTGGGCGGGGCGTTGGGGTTGGTGTTGTTTCTGTTTGTTGTGCCGGGAATGGTGTTGGGATGGAATCAGAATGTGAAGTATCTCGACGCGTACACAACATTCGCGCTGGGGAAGACCACGGGGGCTGAAGCGGTGGCTCCCGACGATCCGGATCGGATTTGGATTGGGCGGCCGCGGCAATTGGATCCAAACGAGTCGGCGAGTCCTGCGGGTGTGGGCGTGAGCATGAAGGGGATTTTGACGAGTTTGCTGACGCCGTCGCCTGCGTTGCGCAAGAATGGCGACAAGCCGCGGACTGTGAACATCGCGACTCTGGAACCCAGGCAGGTGAGCACGATCGCGAATGTGCTGGCGCTGATCGTGTTGATCGTCACCGTGGTGCTGACGTTTCCGCAGCGCGCGCGCAGCAGCGCTCATGCGACGGCGCTGTCGTGGAGTCTGGTGCTGGTGGCGATGACGCTGATTTCACCGCTGACGCGCATCGCTCATTTGGTGGTATTGGCGATTCCAATCGCGACGCTGGTTTCGATGCTGCAACAGAAAATGTTGAGAGGCATTGCGACGAAACTTGCTCCGGGAGCGTTGATTGTATTAGTCGCATGCAGCGCAACGAACGAGTATTTGCACGCGATCGGCGCGACGACGTTTTCGATGCTGGTGCTGTATGCCGCACTGGCGGCGACGTTGTTGCAATCCACGCGTTTAAAATAAAAGCGTAAGATTCAAAGAGGACTATTCGAAGCCGTCGAGGTCGCGGACCAGATAGAGGGGGCGGCCTTTGACTTCGATGTAGATTCGCGCGAGGTATTCGCCGATGACGCCGAGCGAGATTAATTGGACGCCGCCGAGGAAGAGGATGGCGACCAGCAGGGAGTCGTAGCCGGGGACGTCGATGCCGATGATGAAATGGCGGATGATGCGGACGATGCCGTAAACGATCGAGACCAGCGCGATGAAGCAGCCGAGGTAGCTCCAGATTTTCAGCGGGAACGAACTGAAGGAAGTGATGCCGTCGATGGCGAAATTCCAGAGGCGCCAGTAGTTCCATTTCGTGGTGCCGAGGTGCCGCGGTTGGCGGTCGTACAGGACCGCGGTCTGGCGGAAGCCGACCCAGGCGAAGAGGCCTTTCATGAAGCGGCTGCGTTCGGGCAGGCGGCCGATCGCATCGACAACGCGGCGATCCATCAGGCGAAAATCGCCGGTGTTTCGCGGGATGTCTATGGCGGTCATGCTGGCGATGACCCGATAGAATAAAGTCGCGGACATGCGCTTGAACCAGCCCTCGCCCTGACGCGTGCGGCGCGTTCCGTAGACAACGTCGAAACCCTCGCGCCACTTCGCGACGAATTCGGCGATGAGTTCGGGTGGGTCTTGCAAGTCGCCGTCGATCGGGACGACGGCGTCGCCGCGCGCGTGATCGATCCCGGCACTGAGTGCGATGTCTTTGCCGAAATTGCGCGAGAGATTGACGACTTTGATCGCGGGATTTTTTGCGCGGTGCTCGCGCAACAGGGCCAGCGTGTTGTCGCGGCTGCCGTCGTTGACACAGACGATTTCGTAGGTCAATCCGAGCGGTTTGATGGCGGCTTCGAGGCGTTCGAAAAAATGCACGAGGCATTCGGATTCGTTGAACATCGGGGCCACGACCGAGAGTTGCGGTCGGGCGGGTGAGGGGCTCGGGGAAGCTGCGGGTGGGGTCATGGGAGTTCGGAGGAGATCTCGTAATCGAAGAGGTGGTACAAGCGGGCCATGTGCAGCGTCTTTCCGATTTCGGGAGAGACGACCACGTGAACGTCTTTACCGGCGGCGGTCATCTGCATGACGGCTTCAGCTAATTCGCCGATGAAAAGGGAACTGATGTAGACACAGCGGTTGAGGTCGATGAAGACACTCTGGTGATCCGATGCGCACAGCATGGCACAGGCCTTTTTGAACGCAGCGAGGTCCGCGCGTTGCAGATCGTCCAAGGCTCGCAGCGATCCGGCGTTCAGCGCGATTCGTTCGACGACGACTTCCGATTCGCAGCGGCTCTTCACCCGCATGAGCGGCCCTCGATATTTTAACGGCTGTATTCTCTCGCTAAGACGCAAAGGCGCAAAGAACGTCAAATGGAAACGATCGATATTTTCCCCTGCCGTTCTTTGCGTCTTTGCGCCTTTGCGAGAGTTTAAGAATTGACGATTAGGACGCTTTCTTGCCTTCGAGTTCTTCGATCTTCTTGCCGACGTCTTTGAAGGAGACGTCGAGTTCGTATATTTCGTAGAGGATCTTCAAGGCGTCTTCGAGCTTGCTGAACTTGGTGAGAGTCAGGGCTTTGAAGTACATGATATTCTTCCAGCGTTCGTCGCGGATTTCGGCCGGGAAGCCGGCGAGGGTTTCGTCGAAGCGTTTCAGGGCAAGTTCGTACTGGCCCTTGGCGTCGAAACAGATGCCGAGCTTCTGGCCGGATTCGACGCGGAACTTCGGATCTTTGAACGTCGATTGGAAGCGTTTCAAGGCTTCGTCGTAGAGCGCTTTGTCCTTGCGCTTTTCGGCGAGGTCGAAGTAGATCGAGCCGAGATCGTAGCGGATCTTGCTGTCGGTCGGGTACTGCTTTTCGCGCTCGAGATACGAGGTGAGGCGGAAGTCGAGGAACGTGTCGCGGAGTTTGACGTACTGTTCGCGCGAAGGAGGGTCGCCTGCTCGGACCTGGGGTTCAAGGGCCTTCAGGTCGAACTGCATCTTCGCGATGTCGAGGTCGTGAAGTTTGAAGAGATAGCCCGGATTGTTCGGATCTTTATCGCGCGCTTTTTCGAGCGCTTCCTTCGCGTCGTCATATCGACCGAACTGTTTGTAAATGGTGCCGAGCTTTTCGTAAAGCTTCGGAACATTGCGATCGTCCGGGTTCGCTGCAATTTCGTCGCGCGTGTGTTTGACGATGGCCTCGAGATCCGCTTCGCTTTTGATGTCCCCTTTTTCGAGATCTTGCTTGGCGGCGGCCTTCTTCTGATCCTCCGTTTGTGACAAGCGGGCCATATCGCCGCGATTGCCGCCCTTGCTGGCGGTTTCGATAATGTTGGTGATGTTCTTTGCGGAAAGATCGCGCCACTTCTGGCTGGCTTCGCGATCACCGGGAACCTGCTTGCTAACATAGCCCCAGACATCCAGCGCGTCCTGGACGCGGTTGTCGATTTCGTAAAGATGCGCAAGTTCACGAGCGGCTTCGACGAGAAGTTTGTTGTTTCCGCCGGCATTCATGGTCTTGATGTCTTCAAACACGGCGGTCGCGCAGGCGTTGTAATTGGCTGCGCGCGCGGCTTTGGCGAGCGACATCATGGCTCCGATGTTCGTCGGATCGATCTTGAGAATTTCTTCAGCCTTTTCGATGACGGAGTCCCACTTTTTCATCATGTAGAGGGAGTTGAGTTGGGGGACCATCGTGGCGGTTTTGGTTTTGCCCCAAAACGAGGAACCCTTCTCCTGCGCCATACGGTTCTCAACGGCGCGCAGCGAGCGACGCGCGATCACGTTGTTGGGATCCATTTTGCAGGCGGTGAGATAGAGTTCGATAGCGTAATCGTAGTTGCGGCGGTTGGTGGCTTCGGCCGCTTTTTCAAGATATTTTGTAACGTCCACTGCGGGTGTCCTCGAAGAGTCATGCTGCGCGGATGGGGCGTCGGTCAAACAACTCTCTCATTAATAACCGCCCAACGAGCGTTGAATCTATGACAAAATTGGATTTTTTACCAGAATGAAAATGGAGCAAAATTGCTTGCTTGGAGCTACCGGACAAAACCCCCGCATCAATCTGCTTGCGGCGGGCGGCGTGGCCCTTCGTCAGATTCGCTTTGCATAGTCTCCAAATACGCAGCGCTCGTCTTCCTCGGTCCACTTGCCCGGGCGGCGCATCTCGACGCGAGGGTTTTGTCCGGTAGCTCTTACGGTTCGCCTTTCAAAAGCTTGAGCAGATCGATGCGCTGCGGTTCGACCCGCCGGGCTTTGCCGCCGTCGGTCCATTCGAATGGAGAGCGGAGGAACAGGCCCGTCGTGTCGGCGTCGAGGAGCACGTTCTGCTTTGAAACGGTAAACGATTCCCCTGTCGCCGAATCCAACGATACGCGCGCCGAAACAGCGTGCGGTTTATGCGGATCAAGCGAGAAGGGTTCGATGCGTACGCGAATGCCGCGCACTTCGGCTTTCGAATCGGTCAGATCCATTTTTGACATGGATTTTAAGACGGCGCCGAGCGACGATGCTTTGAAGGAATCCGTTGATAGATTGGATGGCCCGGCGATTTTGTTAACAGGATCAAATGCGCCTTCGAAGCGAAGTTCGGAGGCGAGAACGCTGTCATTAAAGCGCGCGTCGTATGTCCATTTTCCATCCAGCGTCGAATGCATCTCCGCGACCAGTTTCCCGCTATCCCACGTCGCCGTGAAATGAACGGCGCACGTTCCGTCCGGGGATTCGTTTGATTCGATGACGACGTCCGTTGCCGGGAAGGTGAAGATGTCGAAATCGACTCCGAGCGTTGTTGCGAACGCCGTGAATTGCGCGACGTGGCCATTGATGGACACGTCTCCGTTTTCAACGCTGACTACAAAATCGCCGGAGATATTTTTGACGCCCGATTGGCTAAGCGTGTTGAGCGCGAGCGCGTAGCTTTCATGGCCGGACGCACTAAACGCTTTCGACGCTTCCGCCAGGACGGATTGCGGAATGACGTAGCAAACAGCTACCGCCGATAAGCGACATTTTCCGCTGGCGACACCCGTTGCCGGATAAAAACGAATGACTTTGCCGATGAATCCGCCTTCGAGTTTTACGCTGAAATTTTCCAATAGCCGCATCGCCCGTCCGGCCGCAGCGAGCGGGATGGAAACGTCGGTTGCCTCGCAGGTCGTCGTCCAAACGCCTTTCGCATCGCGTTCGAATTTGGTTTGGATTGTCGCGGTTGTTTTCGGCGCGGGCGCTTTGAACAGGTCCATGAGTGCCAGTTGGGCGGCGCTGTCGCCTTTGAATTCGGCCTTGATCACGGCGCTCCTCGCCGAACCATTTTCGGTTGTGATCTGAGCTGAAATCGGTCCGGAGAGTTTGAAATCGGGCGGAGCGAATTCGCCCAAGGCGCCAACCGACGTTCGGAACATTCCGTCGATGACAATAGGAGCCTGCCGGTCTTGGCCGGGCAATTGAGCTTCACGCTTTGCGTTCAATTCAAGCCGGGCCCAACCGCGCAAACCGGAATCGGAGCCGACAAACGCCGCGGCATCTCGCTCGAAAATCAGGGCTCCAAGTAGATGCCCGTCGAGGCTTCCGTCGGGATGAGATTTTACTTCGGTAGTGATCGTTTCGCCGGATTCAAGAGTGCTGGAGAAAGAAAAAAGGCCGGGATTTTCACGGGTCCCTTGGTCGAACGCGAGATTGATGCGCGACATTTTGAATGGAATATCACTCGGCCCAATAAAAGAAAACGTGCCTTCATGAACTTCGATCTTATCGATGCGGAAGGTGTCGCCGGATTCCGGCGGGAGTTGCAACGTGTGGTTCCAGCCTTTTTTCGGATCGAAGCGCAAATCGATGCTGGGGCGTTCGACCGTCAGGCCGCGCATGTGATTGTTGCGAAGCATATCGATCAGATCGTAATCGATTTTCGTTGCGCCGATCGTCAACGCGTTTCCAGAGGCGCTGGGTTGAATCGAAATGTTCTGAACGCTGAGATTACGCCATAAATCGGATTTGATCGGACCGATACGGGCGGTCGCACCCATTTTTTTCGCGATATGTTCGGCGATGGAATGATTGAAAAACCCGAAATTAACGAGCGCCCACAAACCGGAGTAGAGCAGCAGCGGGAGGCCAATCAGGACGCTCGAAGCGACGATAAACTTAAAGCGCGCCGAGCGCTTTCGTTTCGTTGGGGCGGCCGATGAGAGCGGAGAATCTGAATTCGACATGGGGCGCTATTGTAGGATGGCCTGTCAGTCCGTCCAGTGTCGCAATGTTGCGCATGTGAATGAGAAAAGTGGTACGGGATGGAGCCCGTCCTGCGAGTGGCGGAGCTAAAAAAACGCCGGGAAAAACATCCCCGACGTTTGGGTGGTTCACGAGTAAAGGTGTTACTTCGCTTTATCGGTCACGCCGGGCCAGGTGTCCGTTCGGAACGGAACGGCGGGGAGATTGGCTTTATTGTAGAGGTTGCATTCCGGGTTGTTGGCCCATGCGTAGCGAACCGCAACCGGCTTTGCGACTTTTTCACTGCTGACAATGATGGAATCGCCGTCGATCTTCGCTGTCGCCCAGTAGAACTTCTTGTCTTCGCCCGCCACCGAGAAGCCTTTCAAGTCGCCGCCCTTGGCTTCCAATCCGCCGAAGACATGCTTCATTTTTACATGCGCGTTTGCGCCTTCAACGGTCATCGAATCGAACATCGGACCGGAGAACGGGATGTCTTTGTTGTAGGCAATCTTCAGTGCTTGAAGCGCGATGCGCAGGCCGACATCCTGCTTGTTCTTCGGATGAATATCTTTGTCGTCGCCAATGTCGATCGCGAGACCGATGCCGGTCTTGGGGAGATTGATCGATGTGAGGGTCTGAGCTTCGCGCAGTTCGGCCCATGCGCTTTCGACGGGCAGTTCTTCGCGCTTCATGAAATTGGCGAGCTGCACGATCATGAAGGGGAAGTCGCCTTGGCCCCACGCCTTGCGCCAATCGGTGATCATTGCGGGGAGGAGTTTGCGGTACTGCATCGCGCGACCGGCGTTCGATTCGCCTTGGTACCACGTCGCACCGGCGATGCCGAACGGAATGATCGGCGCGATCATGCCGTTATAGAGCGCGGCGGGTGAATTCTGATTGAGCGCGCGCTGCGGAGGACGCGGTGCCTGCTTCTTTTCTGCCTTGGCTTTTTCGACGGCTACTTTCCATGCGGCCATTTTTTTGTCGAATGCCTCCTGCGAATCGGCCGCTTTCGCGCCCTCATACCGATCCACCATGGGCTTCAGATCGGCATCGGCAGCCATCGTTGCGATGGTCGTCCAGGATTCCGCCGGGGTGCCGCCCCACGACGTGTGAATCAGGCCGATAGGAACGCCGAGGTCCTGGTGCAGTTTGCGTCCAAAGAAATAGGCGACGGCGGAGAAACCACCGGCGGTTTCGGGCGAGCATTCCGTCCACTTGCCTTCGCAATCGCTCTGCGCTTCGTCTTTGACGGCCTTCTTAACGGTGAATAAGCGGATGTTTGGGAACTTGGCGTTGGCGATTTCTTCCTTCGAATTCGTTGTTCCGCCCATGCCGAATTCCATGTTGGATTGGCCGGAGTTGACCCAGACTTCGCCAACGACAACGTTCTTGAGCGTCAACGTGTTCTTGCCTTTGATGACCATTTCAGACGGCGCGCCGACCTTCATTGTGTCCAGTTTGACGGACCACTTCTTGTCGTCGCCGGCTTTGGTGGTTTTGGTCTGACCCGCGTAGGTGACGGAGACTTCTTCACCTGCATCGGCCCAGCCCCAGATGGGAACGGAAATGCCTTGTTGGAGCGCCATATTTTCGCCAATGATGGCGGGCACTTTGACATCCGCGCGCAGCAAGGATGCCGCGAGAACGAAGGTCAGAACGAGTACGGCACGAGCAAAACGTTTCATACATTTACCTCTAAAAAGGGGTGTGGTTGTTCCCATGAATACAACGCAAATCACGGAAGTGCGCAAAAAAACGCCGCGTGAAACCACGCGGCGTTACGGGTCTTGAATACGAATGTGAATACGTCGGCAGTTATTTCGATGCTTTTTTCACTGCGGCTCCGAGGATCAGCAGCGCTTGTATCTGCTCCAGGGACGGTGCGCGCGGGTCGTCGGCGATAGAGATGGCTTCGGCCAGTTCAATGCGAAGAAGATGCTCCTTATTCTTCTTGCGCTGCACGGCCAAGGAGCGGGCCATGGCCTGGCGGATCAAAGGGATGCAGAGCGTTTCGAAGGGGGCACCGCTGTCCGCATTGTGTTCGGCAATCGCGTCGAGCAGACCGACATTGGCGGCGGCGATCAGAGCGGCGAGATCAAACGTCCCGCCCAATTTTTCCTTGAACCGTTCGGCGACGTGGCGCACGAGCGGTTGATAGTTCGTCCAGATCGCTTCGTGCTTGCGTTCTGTCGGATTCTTGAAATAGGCTTTCCAGAGCGCTGTATTCTGGGCTCGTTTTTGATCCGCGGACGGTACTTCCGGTTTTTTGTGTGGCACCTGGTTTTCCCCCCCTGAAAGCGAACTTCCGAATCATCCAGCCGAAACGTTAAACTTTGAACGTTGAACTTTAAACTTTGAACCTTAAACATTGAACTTTGTTTTTATTCGAGTGTGCAGGAATGTTCGTAGGCCTTGAACTTCTTGCGCAGCACGTCGAGAACCTGGGAATGAATTTGGCAGATGCGCGATTCGCTGAGGCCGAGGCGCTTTCCGATGTCCTTCATGCTGATGCTGTCGAAGTAGTACCATTGAAGGACACAACGTTCGTTGTCGCTGAGGCCCTTCGCTGCGATGGCGCGGATTTCGTCGCGCTGTAGGTCGCGCGTCGGTTCGTTCTCGCGCTTGCTTTCGAGCATTTCCAAACGCATCAGATCGCGTTCGTCGGCGTTTTCGCGGGAGCAGCTTTCGACCGAGATTTGCGCGCGAACATTCAGTTCTTTTTGCAGGTCGTTGAATTCGTCGACCGACAGGTTCATGCGTGCGGCGATTTCATCTTCGCGGGGTTCGCGGTGCAGTTCGGACGCCAGTTCGCGGACGGCACGGGTGTATTGATGGCCTTTGTTCCGGATCAGTCGGGGGACCCAGTCGAGCGCGCGGATCGAATCGAGAATCGCGCCGCGAATGCGCGGAACACAGTATGTTTCAAACCGGACACCGATGTCCGTATCGAATTTTGTGATAGCGTCTTGAAGACCGATGTTTCCGGAGCCCATCAAATCGTTGACATCAATGCATTCGGGAAGCTTGGATTTCAGGCGTTCGGAGATGTAGCGGACCAGCGGTTGGTAGTTGACCCAGAGCGAATTGCGGGTGTCTTCGCTGGGTTTTTTCAGGTATGCATTCCATAATGCGTCTTCAAGTTGGCGCTTGGCGGCTTTGGCGCGCGCCTTTTCTTTTTGCTGCGGCGTTTCGGTGGTGAGGTCGAGCGACATTTCGATTGCAGCGGGGAGCGCTCGCAGCATGGGGCGTTCGGTAACCGGAGCTTCGGTAGGGACTTTGGGCTGCTTGGCGGCAATGGCATCTTTCGTTTTCTTAAACGCGAGAGCGATCAAAGCGGCTTTATTATCGGCGGAGCGTTTGGGGGCACGCGGCATGGGATATTCCTCGTCGACAGCGTCCTATAACGCTGGAGTCCGGCATTGTTTTCGCGATTCGAGTTCCAACACAGAACCATGCGAATAACAAAAATTTGCGACTGAGAAACGACGCGAATCGGGAATCTGATTTCGCATTATCTGTCAATTACGGTTTAAGTCAAATCTTTTTTCTGCTTTAAACAACTGAAAACAATCACTTTGTGGTCCTAGATTTAAATTCGAATAAAATTATTGCATGAACGATACCCGATTAACCCAATATCGTGCATGTTTTATATAAAGTGTTATAATCTTGATCGGAAGGTCGGCATCACTTCTGAAATAATTTAATAATATTTTTTCGAATTCGGACTTTGAGCGCATTATCGGACCGAAAATCCGACGACGAGAGGGGTAGGGGGCCCCATCCTTCGGCGCAACAACAGCCGCTCCCGACGGTCGTGGGTATTAAAATAAATGACGCGGGCCAGCGAAAAATCGCTGGCCCGTGAATCGGTTTGGAATGGGAAAAGATCGCTTTCCGCTTACAGTTTCTCGTACGGCAAATCGAAGAGGACTTGAAGCTGGCTGAAGTCGCCAGTCTGCAAACCTTTTGAGTACCACTTTACGCGCTGAGCCGAGGTGCCGTGCGTGTAGTTCTGTGGGGAAGGATGACCGCCGCCGCGCTTTTGAAGCGTGTCGTCGCCGATCGCGTTTGCCGATTTGATCGCTTCTTCAGCGTCGCCATTTTCAATCAAGTGATACTTTTCGTCGGCATAATGCGCCCAAACGCCAGCAAGATAATCGGCTTGGAGCTCTAATCGCACGGACCATTTGTTGAACTCCGACTTCGATAACGTCTCGCGTTTTTGATCGACGATTTGGCTGAAGCCCAGCAGATTCTGGACGTGGTGTCCGATTTCGTGCGCGATCACGTACGCGTTCGAAAAGTCCGCCTTCGAACCGCCGAGGCTTCTCTCCAATTCGTCGTAAAAATCGGGATCGATGTAGACGGTTTTGTCGGCGGGGCAATAAAAGGGGCCCATTGCAGTCGTACCGGGTCCGCAACCGGTCCGTGTTTGGCGGGAAAAGATCACCAGCTTCGGTTTCTCGTACGTTTTCCCCATCTTCTGGAATTGGTCGCCCCATACTTTTTCGGTGTAACCGAGAATCACTTTGATAAAGTGACTGGCGCGATCGTTCTTCGGAGCAATGGCTCCGCCGCCGCCGTTGTTACTCGGATGCTGCGAAACCGGCGCGTTCTGCACGCTGCCGCCGTTGCCCATTACCACTGGAGCCAACTGGTTTGGACTGATTCCGAAGACAAAATAGCCGATCAGCATGATGACGATACCGCCGGCGCCGAGGCCCGCGTGCGTGCCGGTAAAGCCGCTACCGCCGTCATCGCCGCCGCCGCCGCCATCGTTGCCACGTCGATCCTGTACGTTGTCGCTCTCTTCTCCGCCGTCCCATTTCATAATCGAGAATCTCCTGTGTTGACGATGTGAATTCCGACACCCTTTTATACGTTCATTCCTTTAGCTGGTTTGAAACCATTTCAACGTATTCGTTCGGCTAAAGGACAGAACAATGCCATGAATTTTATTCCAATCCGTTGTTTCCGATCGCTTCGACCGGGCATTCTTCAAGCGCTTGCTGGCACAACAAGAGTTCATCGGCCGTCTCCGGTTGCTTGTAAACGAACGAAAAACCGCCGGCCTTGTTGCGATCGAAAAACGCCGGTGCCGTTTGCCGGCACAGGTCGCAATCAATGCACTGCGTATCCGTATAAAACGGGCCCTGCGCGTTCTCTTTGTATTTGTCACTGGCACTGGCCATAATGCGTTTTACTCCGAACTTTCCACTCCAAACTCCAAATACTCTATCCCTAGCGAATACTTTACCACACCCCTAATTCCAAAAACAATTGATTTGCTCGCCTGCGGTTTGCGTTTCCACTACAATTGGTTTCTTAGGCTACCGGACAAAACCCCCGCGCCAATCTGCTTGCTGCGAGCTGCGCGGTACTTCGAAAAACTCGCTTGGCGTAGTCTTTAAATACGCCGCGCTTGTCTTTCTCGTCCCGCTTGCCCGGCGTGGCGCATCTTGGCACGGGGGTTTTGTCCGATAACTCTTACACCACTTCGATGTCGATTTACTGAACGGATGGGTATACATGCTGACGCGTTGTCCAAACCCGAAGTGCAAACATCAATTTGAAGTCGCTGCTGAATGCGAAGGCAAGAACGGACCTTGCCCTCAATGTGGGCAAGTCATCACGTTTCGTTCGCTCGCCATTTTGAACGAAGTCGAACGGCAGCAACAGCGCTTGCATGAAGCGCGGCTGGATCGATCGACCAAGCCTGCAACGGCTCCGCGTTTCTCCGCGTTGCTCGAGGATATCCGCAGCCTCTGGAACGTGGGCGCGATTTTTCGCAGCGCAGATGGTTCAGGCTTCGATAAACTGTATCTTTGCGGAATCACCGGGTGCCCGCCGCGCAAAGAAATCGCGAAGACCAGTCTCGGCGCCGA
>JANXLS010001006.1 GCA_025355035.1 Planctomycetota bacterium
AGATGGTATTGAATATCGCCACCCGTCGACTTTGCCTTTTTTTTTAAAACTCCCTCCGTTATTCGCGTCGTTTTCGCGAAGATTCGCGTTATTCGATGTTAAAAAGCCCTTTCGGTGTACTAAAAAGAAGTGACGAGGACGCACAGCATGAACCCGCTTTTCGAACACAATCTGCTTCAAACGCGTCGGCAATTTTTTGCTGGCCCCGGCCTGCGTTTCGGCGGGATGGCTCTGGCCGCGATAATGGGTGACAAACTCGTCGACACGCCCGCTCAGGCGGCAGACGGTCCGCGCATTCACGCACCGCTGCCCGGCCTGCCGCATTTCAAGCCGAAGGCAAAAGCACTCATCTATCTGCACATGAACGGCGGTCCATCGCAGATCGATACATGGGATTACAAGCCGAAATTGGCGGACTACTTCGACAAAGAATTACCCAACAGCATCCGCAACGGGCAGCGGCTTTCGACGATGACCAGTGGCCAGACGCGCTTTCCGTGCGCGCCGTCGAAATTCAAGTTCGAACAAAAAGGTCAGTGTGGTCGCTGGGTCAATTCTGAACTCCTTCCGCACACCGCGAAGATCGTGGACGACATTGCGCTGATCAGGTCGGTGAACACGAACGCGATCAATCACGACCCGGCGTGTACGTTCGTCATGACCGGTTCCGAAGTGCCTGGCAAAGCCAGCATCGGCTCGTGGCTCGCCTATGGACTGGGCAGCGAGAGCAACGATCTCCCGGCGTTCGTTGTCTTCACGCCGCAATTTCCAAACGGCAGCAACGCGCAGGCGCTGTTCACGCGCATGTGGTCGAGCGGCTATCTGCCGACGCGCTTCAACGGCGTCGCGATGCGCGGATCAGGCGACCCTGTTTTGTATCTGCGCAATCCCGACGGCGTTGAAAGTTCCGACCGCCGCGCGATGCTGGACACGCTCAACAAACTCAACCAGCGTGGCTTCGAAAAGTTCGGCGACCCTGAAATTCAAACGCGCATTTCGCAATACGAAATGGCGTTCCGAATGCAATCCAGCGTTCCGGAATTGACCGATATTTCGAAAGAGCCGCAGAGTATCCTCGATCTCTACGGCCCCGAAGTGAAGAAGCCGGGCACGTTCGCACACAGCGCGTTGTTGGCACGTCGTCTGATTGAGCGCGGCGTCCGCGTTGTCCAACTGTTGCATCGCGGCTGGGACCAGCACGGCAGTCTGCCAAACCAATTGACGAACCAATGTAAAGACACCGACCAGGCGACCGCCGCATTGGTCATTGATCTTAAGCAACGCGGGTTGCTCGACGATACCCTTGTCGTGTGGGGCGGCGAATTCGGCCGCACCGTTTATTCCCAGGGCAAGTTGACGAAAGACGATTATGGTCGCGATCACCATCCGCGCAACTTTTGCATGTGGATGGCCGGCGGTGGCGTGAAAGGCGGAATCTCCCACGGCGAGACCGACGAATTCAGCTACAACATCGTCGCCGACCCTGTCCACATCAACGACCTCAACGCCACGATTCTGCACTGCCTGGGGATCGATCACGAGCGCCTGACGTTCAAGTCGCAGGGGCTTGATCAACGCCTGAGTGGCGTTGAACCGGCGAAGGTGGTTAAGCAAGTTTTGGCGTGATCGCGTTGGGAATCGCAAGTTCGCGTCCAACTCGTAATCGATCGTCCCAAGCGGAAAACTTTGAACTAGTTTTTTTCCATCGCCCAAACCTTCACCGCGCAGGCCTTGTACGAAGGCTGTTTTGAATAGGGATCGAAGCTTGGATAGGTGAGTTGATTTGCGGTTTCATAATGCATCGGCACGAAAATTTGGCCGGGCCTGACCGTGTTGGAAATGACTGCGTTCGCGATGATCTCGCCGCGGCGCGACGCGATTTTCACGCGTTGGTTTGCCTTCACGTTCAGCTTCTTTGCGTCCGTCGCGCTCAACTCCACGTAGATGCTGTTGGGATAAAGCGTCCGCAGCACCGCCGACTTTTTCGTGCGCGTTTGGGTGTGCCATTGCGACGCCGTTCCGCGTCCGGTCAGGAGCAATAATGGATAGGCCTCGTCGGTTGGTTCGGCCATAGGGCGCGGCGCTTCGAAGATGAATTTCGCGCGTTTGTCCGGCGTGAAGAATTTGCCGTCTTCAAAGAGCCGTCGTTCGGGGCGCGAATCGAAGTTCAGTTCCGGATACGGCCATTGAATTCCGCCCTGAGCGTCCACCGCTTGATAATCAGCGATGCCAGTGATGTCGCACGGCGTCCCCTTCGAGAGTTTTTTAAGTATCTGAAACGTGGCTTCGGGAGTCTCCCACGCGTTGAACATTTTTCCGCAGCCCCAGAAATGCGCGATCAATTTAAAGATCGCGAAATCACTGAGCGCCATGCCCGGCGCTTTCACCACGCGCTTCGACAGCCCGATGCGGCGTTCGGAATTAATGAACACACCTTCCTTCTCGCCCCACGCCGCGGCAGGAAGAACAAGCGTTGCCAGTTCCGCCGTCTCCGTCGTGCAATACATGTCCTGGACGACAAAGAAATCGAGCTTCTTGACCAACTCTTTGAAGTCGTTCTGATTGATCCACGAATGCGCCGCGTTCGTCGCAATCATCCACAGGCCCTTGATGCGGCCTTCGCGAATACCGTCGATGATTTCGTTGTAGGCGAGGCTGTTCTTGTCGGGAATGCGAGCGACGTCGATGTTCAGCAACGCCGCGACATCGTCGCGATCCTTCGGATTGGTAAAATCGCGCCCTGCAAAAAGCGCGGTCGTGTTGCTGAACAAACGCGATCCCATCGCGTTGCATTGCCCGGTAATTGAATTCGCTCCCGTGCCGGGACGACCGATGTTGCCGGTCAAAAGGGCGAGATTAATTAAACTTTGAGCGGTCCGAACGCCTTCGTGGCTTTGATTGACGCCCATCGTCCACCAGAACGAAACGCGTTCTTGGGTGTGAATGACCTTCGCGATTTCGAGCAGTTTCTCCTCGTCAATTCCGGTGGCTTTTGCGACGGCTTCGGGCGTGTAGTCGCGTACAAATGCGGCGAAGTCGGAGAAGCCTGTGGTGTGTTTTTCGATGAAGACGCGATCGAGCCAGCCTTCGCGAATCAGGATGTGAGCGAGACCGTAGAACAGGTGGAGATCGGATTTCGGATGGATCTGCAAATGGTCTGTCGCGACGACCGCTGTTTCAGTAGTGCGCGGATCGACGACCACGATGCGCGGCTTGCGTTTGTTGCGCATGACCCGTTCCCACATGATCGGGTGAGCGACGCAGAGATTGCTTCCAACGAGGAAAATTGCATCGCTCTCTTCAAAATCGCTGTACGAATACGGCGGCGCATCAAAGCCGAACGCCTGCTTGTACGCGACGACGGCCGTGGCCATACATTGCCGCGTGTTGCCGTCGCCGTGCCGAAAGCCCATGCCGAATTTCGCGAGTGCGCCCAACAGCGCCATTTCTTCCGTGACAATCTGCCCGGTGCCGAGCCACGCCACGGATTCCATACCGTGCCGGGTCTGAACTTCTTTGAAACGAGCGCAAAAAGTTGACAGTGCCACGTCCCACGAAACCGGCTCAAGCACCCCCAACGCATTGCGCAGCAACGGCGTCGTCGCGCGGTCGTCAGCCTTCAAAACAGTCAGCGCTTCCCAGCCTTTCGGACAGGCCATCCCGAGATTGACCGGGTAATCGGTCGACGGCGTCAAACTGATCGCTTCACCATCTTTAATGTGAACATTGAGGCCGCAGCCGGTTGAACAATAACCACAGACCAGATTGGTCGTCGCGTCGGGAATGAGCCGCTCGGGCAATTGGCTCAGGCCAAAACCGCCCGGCGCGAGCTTCAAGTCCCGCGTCAGATCGCCGTCCCATTGCCGAATGAGATTCGATACCGTGTCGACCAGCGTTTTCTTAGCTTTGCGACCGGACTTGCGCCCCGATTTGCGTCCGGATGCACGTTTG
>JANXLS010000473.1 GCA_025355035.1 Planctomycetota bacterium
TATTTTCATTCCGGCCCACACAGTTCGCCGCCTGCGTGGGCTTTTTCATTTCATGCGGCAATCACAGGAGAATTGTCATGCCCACGCACCTGCTCAACCTCATTTCCGCAAACCGCCGCAACAAGCTCTTTGACGAAATCCGCCATCTGATCAACGAAGTCGATGCCGCCGACCGCAGCCTCGAATATTGCGGCGAAGGTATGGCCATCGACGAAACGCTCGAAGAAATTTGCGGCCTGCTGCGCCGCGAAGGCAAGCGCGTCAAGAAGACCCGCGCCGCCATCGCCGCGTAGTACGCCGCTTCCGTCCAGGGGACGTTCCCGCAAATTTGCGGGAACGTCCATTTCGTCTTTCGCAATCGAGGTGAACCATGATTGTTTCAATCCCTTATCCGCCACCGGACGATGAGGACGAATCCGATCCGCCACGCCAGCTCGAATGGTTGTGTCGCGCCGTCGCCATCATCTTCAATTTCATCAAGTGACCGCCTGATTTCAGGAGAATCCGAAATGCAGAAACGCAGGGATTTTGTTTTCAACGAGCTGCATCGGCTCGTCTGCGAATTCGACGACGCGGTGTCGGCCAGCGGCATCGAAAGCGCCTGGGACGTGGACCACGAATTGGGCGCGATGCTGATTCGCCTCAACGGTGAGACGCGCCGCGTCCGCAAACTTCAGAAGTCGGAGCAAACGGAAGCCGCGTAAACGCCGCATCCTGTCCCATTACCATTCAAACCTTTCTCAACCATTTCAAATCGAGGAGAATTTACCATGCTCATGCTGAGCCATGCGAACGAAGTGTCACGCGATGACCTGTACAACGTCGTGACGCCCGAGCCGACCCAACGCTGGAAACCCGTCCCGCACATCGAAGTCGTCAACACGTTGACCGACCGCGCCGTCGCTCGCGGACTGGTCGTCAAGAACGAAAAGTTCGCGCTGCTGGACGGGACGTTGTACAGCGAGGGCGGCGTGCAGACACGCATTCCGGGCGCGCGGTTGTTCGGCAGCCTGGACTTCGCTCCGATCCCCGGAATGCCCGGGGCGTTCGCGTCGTCGGACATTCTGCCGGTGATTCGAGAATTTG
>JANXLS010001038.1 GCA_025355035.1 Planctomycetota bacterium
GGTTCCGCGCTCGCGGGATGCACGGCTCGCTGGGATTTTGGCCTGCGTGGAGCGGCAGCCATGTCAAACCTGCGCAGCCGATTTGGCACGATGTGTTGCTGGGGCTCGCGTGTTATCCGTTGATGCTGTGGTTGGCGACGCTGGTTGCGTACCAGGGTAAATTTCTGGTGAAGACGCCGGACAAGCATTTCATCATCCAGGAATTTGCGCGGCATCCGCGACCTTTGGTTATCGCGATTTATCTCGTGACGGGGACGCTGGGCGCGGCATTTTTTGAAGAGACAATCTTTCGCGGCATTCTGTACAACGCGCTGCGCCGGTTTCTGGGCGGACCGTTTGCAGCGCTGGCGGCCGCGTTCTTTTTTGCCTATGGGCACGGATTGAAATCGGATCTATTTCCGCTCTTTGTGCTGGGACTGATCATGACGTGGCTGTATGACAAAACCGGGCGCCTGGTCGCAGGAATGACGTTTCATTTCACGAACAACATGATGAGTATGATCATGACAATGGCGTTATACAATCAGTGAAATTTGTGAGTAAATATGGTACGGGATTCCAGCCTGCATAGGTAAGAGGCAGGCGGGACGCCTGCACCCTAATTTCGCTACCGGGCGCGGTTCTCGATCCGCGAGTTCAGAATGTCGGCGATCAATTTGATGCTCGGGTCCTGAATCATCGTCCAATGGGTGCCGGGAATCTGATGGGCGGTAATGGATTTTGCGAACGGGCCCCAACCGAGCGTGGGATCGTCGAAACGGTTGCCGGGCCAATCGGGTGGAATGCTGGCGCGAAATAAATCCAGCGTTCCATCGAAAGGTTTGAATTCGTAACTTTCCATGGCGTGGCGATGTGCCCAGAAAACTCGGTCGGGAATGATTTCTTCGGTGCCGCGCCGTTCTTCCGGATGAACGTACGGTTTGTGAAAGAGAAAATGAATGCGTTCGGAGATGTTGTTGATGCGTTTGCCGATGTACTTTTTCTTCTCTGATAAGGGCGCACTCAAAAGCGTGTTGACGTGAATTTTCAGGCGGTCTTTGAGCGGCAGGCGCACCGGATAGCCGCGTGCGAACATGTCCAAAACGCCGACGATTCCCGGAGGGTGTTTCGCGGCCTGGAGTTGTCGCGCGGCTTCCACCGCGACGGCTCCGCCCAACGAATAACCGCAGAAATGAATCGGGCCACGGTTCACAATCGGGAGTATTTCGCGAACGTAGCGCGCTGCCATTTTTTGATATGTGTCGTCAGGTTCTTCGCCGGGTTCCAACCCGCTGGCGCGCAACGCGTAGACGGGGCGTTCCGCGCCGAGGTGCTTGGCCAGCAGATAGTACTGGAAGATGTGTCCGCCGAATCCGTGAATTCCGAAGATCGGATCGTGACCGGGCAAGCCGGGTTGAATTTGAACGAGGCAGCCCTTCGGGCCTTCGGCTTTTTTCGGCGCACGAATTTCTGCGGCCAGCTTTTCAATCGTCGCCGTAGCAAAGATTCGCATGACCGGAACGTCGTGCTTCAATTGGTGGCGAATCCGTGAGACCAATCGCAGCGCCGAAAGCGAAGTGCCGCCCAAATCGATGAAATTGTCGCCAATTCCAACGCGCTCTAGTTTCAGAACGGCCATCCAGATTTCGACGAGCTTTTTTTCGAGATCGTCGGTTGAAGCCGCGTAGGCTGTCGCGCTCATGGACGCGATTCCCGTCACAGGCTGAGGCATGGGGAGATTCTTGCGATCGATCTTTCCGTTTGGAGAAAGCGGCAGAATATCGAGTTGCTTGAAATACGACGGGACCATGAACTTTGGCAGGCGTGCGCCGAGGTCCTTCGCCAGTGTTTCGACGTCGGTTTTGTGTGCGGGGTCGGCGACCCAAAACGCGGCGAGATTCTCGGGTTTGCCGTCTTTCATGACCGGGACCACGACGGCTTGCTTGACGCCGGGGAGAGCGTTCAAGACGGTTTCGATCTCGCCCAGTTCGATGCGTTGGCCGCGCAGTTTGACCTGAAAATCGATGCGGCAAAGGTGTTCAATGGCTCCGTCGTCGCGGTAGCGCGCCAGATCGCCGGAGCGGTACAGGCGCGCTCCCGGCGTGGGGTCGAACGGGTGCGGGATGAATTTTTCGGCGGTTAAATCCGGGCGATTCCAATAACCCCGCGCGAGCTGGACGCCGCCGAGGAAGAGTTCGCCTTCCTGGCCTGGCGCAACGGGTTTGAGATCTTCGGTCAGAATGATCGCTTCGGTGTTGGCGACGGGAAAGCCGATTGGAATAGTTCGCGAGTCCTGTTCAGCCGTCTCGACGAAAATGTATTCGGTCGAGATATTCGTATTTTCGGTGGGGCCGTAGACGTTCGTTACCTTAAAGGAGTGACTGGCGGTCGGACGTTTGCGAAGGGTTTCGCCGCCCAATTGAACTTCGCGAAATGCGACGCCGGTTTCGGGCCACTCTTCTTCGATCAGCAATTCGCCCAAAGGCGTTGGGGCAAACCCGCGCGTGACTTTGTTTTTGACGATGAATTCAGCGAGGCGCGCGGGGTTGTCCATGGTGTCGTTGTCGGGGATGAAAACACCGACGCCGTTGAAGAAAAATCCCGCAATTTCGCTGATGGACGCGTCGAAGCCCGGCCGGACCATTTCAGCGCAACGTTCGCCGATTTCGTATTCGTGAAAGTGTTTGAAATAGTAGCAGAAATTGACGAGGCCTTTGTGCTCGAGCATCACGCCTTTGGGACGGCCAGTCGATCCGGATGTAAAAATAATGTACGCAAGATTGTTTGGCTTCACATCGCGCGGATAGTCCTGAACGACTGCGGGAGGGGCGTCAAGGATGCTCTGGACTGATATGAACTCAACGCCTGGAACGTCGCCAAATGGATGCGTTTTTTCGGCGGTTAGGATGATGCTTGTTTTCAATTCGCTGAGCACGTAGCTCAAACGCTCGACGGGATGCAGCGGATCGAGCGGAACGTGGACGCATCCGGCTTTCAGAATCCCGGCAAATGCGAGCAGCAATTCGGGCGAACGATCGGCGTAGATACCGATCGGGGTTTCAATCGGCAGATTTTTCGAGACCAGGAATCGGGCGATCCGATCGGCGAGTTCGTTGGCTTCGCGATACGTGAATTGGCGATTGCCGGAATGGATGGCGATCACGTCGGGATTTTGCGCGGCGGTCTCTTCGAAAATGCGGTGCGCAGGCATCCATTCCAAGCGCGCTTGCAAGTCAGGCGGCAAGTGCTTGGGTTTCGACCTTGAATTCAAAAGTAATCTGTCCATGGATTCCCGATGAGATTCGAAGCTGCAAGATGACGATTGTTTAATGAACGGCTTATCCGTTATCGTCCGAAAAATTCAAGGGCCAAAGTGCGGTTTTTAAAAAGTAATACGTTTCCCGTGTCGCTGGACAATCGCTGAATCGCGCGGTATAAATCGAACTCCAAATAACGGAGAAATTCCACTGTGGCGTCAGAAGAATCAATTGGTTACGTATTGACGGTGTATTCGGGCATCGGCCTGCCTCCCGACCGAACGGACTTCGAGGACAAGGTGAAGGCCGAGAAGGCGTTCACGGACGCCAAGGCGTTTTCCATTCTGTGGCAATCGCGCCCGACGACGATGGGCTTGGGATGGATCAAGCTGAAGGAAAAAGAAGCTCCGCCGCCAGCCTCCGTTGCTGCTTCCGCTGCGGCCGGAGTCGCCGCGCCTGCCGCGAAACCGGCAGTTGTAGCAGTCAAACCGGCGGTCGTTGCGGCTAAATAAATTTATAAACTATTTCGATGAAAAGTATGGAGTGAGCAGGATTGCGATTTTCCTCGATGTGTAGCGCTGTAAACTCCGAATTTCACACTCCAAACTCAACGCTTTCAAATGCCATCTTTCCGAGGAAGGAATCAGAATCATGCCCGTGCCATTTCAGCCGTATGGAGTCTGGACCGCGTTGGTCACTCCATTTTTAGACGACGGCAACACAAACCTCGACGCGTTCAAGCGCACGATTGAATTCCAGATCGCTGAAGGCATCACGGGGATTTTGCCTGCGGGCACGACGGGCGAGTCGCCGTCGTTGCGTTGGTCGGAGCACAATCTCGTGATTGAAGAAGCGGTCGCTTATGCGAATGACCGCGTTGGCGTGCTTGCGGGGACGGGATCAAACAGCACGGAAGAAGCCATCGAAGCGACGCGCCATGCCCAGCACGCCGGGGCGAGCGCGGCGCTGGTTGTCGATTGTTATTATAACGCGCCGTCGAGCTTGGAACTGCGCACCGAATATTACGAATGCATAGCGGATAACGCTCCGGGCATCCCCTTGGTGCCGTACATTATTCCGGGGCGATGCGGAACGGAATTGAGCGCGGCGGATCTCGCCATTCTGCACAACGATCCGACCACGTTTCCGGCGGTCAAGGAAGCGACTGGGAATATTGAACGCATGCGGTTGGACCGCGAGTATTGCGGCACGGAATTGGCGATCATGTCCGGCGACGACGACTTGACGTTGACGATGATGAAAGACTCGCAGATTCGCGCGTCGGGCGTGATTTCGGTGATGAGCAACATCGCTCCGGGCGCACTGTCGAGAATGGTCAAAGCGAAGCGCGCGAACGACCAGAGCGCAGCGGAGCAGATTGCGGCGCAACTTGCGCCGTTGTTCAAACTTGTCGGCTGCAAAGTTCCCGGCATGCGTCGCTTAAAGGATGGACGTTCGGTCCAAGTCGAAGATCGCTTCCGCAATCCGGTGCCGGTGAAGACGATGATGGCGGGCTTGGGAATGCAGGTGGGGCCTTGCCGGCGACCGCTGGGTATGATGACGACTGCGGGCGTGCAGATGTGCCGCGCGGCATTGGTGGAAGTCTTCGAAAAATCGCCGGAGGTGCTGCTGCCGATCGAAGCGGCTTTTGGTGTGAAGATTGGCGCGCGTTTGCAGAACGATGAAATTTGGGCGAAGTTGGCGCGATAGTTCCGGATTGAAACGCATGAGGCACGGCTCTGATGAATGCGTTGGAGCCGTGCCTTTTTTTTGAATGGGCTCAGTATGTGCCACTGTGAGTAGTGTAAAAATGTAACGAATTCTCCATCCAAATATGGCGGCATTGTTGGTGTAGATTGCGTTGTAGTAGCGAGAATGGATTCTATTAGAGGGTGTACGAGAAGTCGTTCGAG
>JANXLS010001072.1 GCA_025355035.1 Planctomycetota bacterium
AGCCGACCTTTAATGAACACCTGTTGAAGCGCGTCTTGAACGCGAATTTCCGCTTGGGCACGGAAGAATCCGCGAACGCATTGCTTCGCTTCGCTCAGCAAGATGCCGCACCGACTCAATCGCGCGTCGACGCGATAACGATGTTGGGCGATTGGGCGAAGCCGCCCTTGCGCGACCGCATCACCAACCTCTTCCGCCCGATTCAAGGCGCGCGAAACGCGAACGACGCATACTACGTGCTGAAACCCGTGCTCCTTGATTTCCTGAAGACGACAATCGAACGACCGATCCCCGAACAGGTTCGCACCGCGGCGTTGATCGCGATGGACAAGCTCAACATCACTGAAGCGTATCCGCTGTTTTTTGACGTGGTCGGCGACGGCGGCATGCCGGGATCGACGCGCGTCGCGGCGCTGAAAGCTCTCGTTGCGCGCAACGATCCGAAAGCGAACGAAGCGATTCGCAACGCAGCCAACGCCGGCGACTCCGGGTTGCGCAAGGAAGGTCTCGCGCTGCTCGGCAAAATCGCGCCCGAAGAAGCCGCGCCAAAATTGGCGGAATTGCTGGATCGCCAAGTCATCGACAGCAAGCGCTTCGGTCTGCAAACCCTGAACGATTGGCCGGGCAAGGAAGCCGAAAAGATCATCGCGAACTACATGAATTCGCTGCTGGAAGGCAAACTTGAAAAGGAACTGATGCTCGACGTTCTCGACGCGACCGCCAAGCGTGCAAAGGAAGAACCCAAGCCTGAAACCGCGAAGGTTGAAGTCGCCAAAAAAGAAGAGCCCAAGAAAGACGCGCAAGGTAACGCGGCCGCGACCGATCCGAACGCGAAGCCATCCGCTCCCCCAGCGTCACCCCCGGAACCGTATGTTCGTCCCGATTTCAAAGCCATGTTGGAAAAATTCGAATTCGCCCGTCTAAACGGCCCGTTGCTGGATCAATTCAAGGAGTGTCTGCACGGCGGAAACGGCGATGCCGGACGCAAGGTGTTCTTTGAAAAAGCCGAAGCGGCGTGTATCCGCTGCCATCGTGTCGGCAACAAAGGTGGCGACGTCGGGCCGAATCTGTCAGACGTCGGCTTGCGCACGAAACGCGAGTACATTCTCGAATCGATCATCGACCCCAACAAAGAAATCGCGAAAGGTTTCGAGAGCGCATTCGTTAAAACCAAAGACGGGCTGCGCGTGACCGGCGTCGTCAAGAAGGACGACGACAAAGTGCTGGTGCTGGCCGATGGCAACGGACTCGTGACGATTCAAAAAGATAACATCGAATCGCGCAAAACCGACCAGTCGCCAATGCCTGCGGACATCTACAAGCAGTTGTCCAAAGCGGAGCTGCGCGACTTGGTCGAGTATTTGGCGGGACAAAAAACAGTGCCCGAGAAACCGCGCGAAGAAGATCAAAAGCACGACGGAAAATAAACGCCGGGGCGATGAAGCCGGATCGGCCAGTGAGGGCATAGTCGGACTGTTCATTCGTTTTTGAGTCACAACCCGATCCGGTTGAACCGGTCAATCTCGGCGGCAACGCTGGATTCTCACCTCATCTCCTCTATAATCGGGTCATGGCATCGAAACCGAAAAAACAGACCAAACGAACGTCCTCATCGCCGTTCTGCACGATTCCCGAAGCCCTGGCCGAATTGCTCGCCGGGCGATTTTTGATTCTCGTGGACGACGAAGATCGCGAGAACGAAGGCGATCTCGTCATCGCGGCCGAGAAGTGCACTGCCGAATCCATCAACTTCATGGCCAAATTCGGGCGCGGCTTGATCTGCTTGCCGCTGACCGAGGAGCGTTGCGATGTACTGCATCTGCCCCTGCAAACGTCCGCCAATACGGCCCGGTTCGGTACCGCGTTTACGGTCTCGATTGAAGCCCGCAAAGGCGTGACAACGGGCATCAGCGCAGCGGATCGCGCCCGCACGATTCACGTCGCCATCGATCCGAAAAGCAGTGCTGAAGATCTCGCCCAGCCGGGGCATATGTTTCCGCTGCGCGCGAAGAACGGCGGCGTTCTCGTTCGTGCCGGACAGACGGAAGGCAGCGTCGATCTGTGCCGCCTCGCCGGGATGAATCCGGCATCGGTGATCTGCGAAATCATGAATGACGACGGCACGATGTCGCGCCTGCCGCAGCTCGAAAAATTCGCGAAGAAATTCAAGCTGAAGATCTGCGCAATCCGCGACTTGATCGAGTACCGCCGCTCGACGGAACGGCTGATTGAACGCGTCGCTGAAGTGCAATTGCCGACCCGTTTCGGCGACTTCAAATTGTTCTGCTACCAGTCGTCCATCGGCGACAAGGAAGAGCATCACCTCGCCATGGTCATGGGCGACATTCGCCCGGGATTGCTTCAGTCCGAGCCGACACTCGTGCGCGTTCACAGCGAGTGCCTGACCGGCGACGCGCTGGGCAGCATGCGCTGCGATTGCGGCGAGCAACTCGCGGCCGCTCAGGCAGCCATCGCGCGCGAAGAACGCGGCGTGATTTTGTACATGCGCCAGGAAGGCCGCGGCATCGGCCTCGTCAACAAATTGCGCGCGTACGAATTGCAGGAGCGCGGCAAGGACACCGTCCAAGCAAACGTGGCTCTGGGCTTCAAGCCGGATTTGCGGCGCTATGGATTGGGTGCGCAGATGCTCGTCGATTTGGGCGTGTCGAAGATCCGTTTGCTGACGAACAATCCCAGAAAGATCGTGGGGTTGGGCGGGTATGGACTGGAAGTGATCGAACGCGTGCCGATTCAGGTTTCGCCGGGCGATTACAACAAGAAATACCTGCGGACGAAGAAGAATAAACTCGGGCATTTACTCGACGACGTTTAAGCGATTGCGCTATAAAAGAGAGGTCCTTTAGATCGCATTCGACCTAAAGGACCATTCGGTTCAAGACTACTTTTTCTCTTCCACCTTTTTGTCTTCGATCTTTTTATCATCCGGCGGGCCCAGCGGTTTTTCCCCGGAGCCTTTATGATCTTCGGCGTAACCCGCTTGCGCGGCGGCGATGCCGCGCTTGACTTCATCCGTTTCGCCGCGGATTTGCATGATGCGCTTGTATCCATCGAACGCTTCCTGCCATTTCTTTTCTTTCAAATAAGCGTCCGACTTCTTCGTCAAATCGTCGGCTTCGATGTTCAAATTCGCGGTCTGCAAACCATCGCGGATGATGCGGATCCCACCAAGTTTGTCGGACGCCTTGTTGTACGCTTCAATCGCTTCCTTCCACTTGCTCGCCTTCGAGAGTTCGGCGGCTTTTTTCAACTCTTCGCTATCGCCTTCCAATCCCTTGCGGCATTCCAAAACTTTGTTGCGCAGTGTTTCCGTTTCACCGCTCACTTCAACGACTTTGCGGAAGGCTTCTTCGGCTTCAACCCACTGCTTGAGAACCATGAGTTTATTCGCCGTGTACATTGCATCATCCTTGATCAACGCGCGTTCAGCTTTGTTCAGGAGCACCTGCGCCGTCGATTTATCGACATCGTTGTAGTCGCCCAGCGCTTTCAGAGCGGACGTGAATTTCGACCGCGCCAGCGTCCAATTCTTTTCCTTCACAGCCGCTGAGCCGGCTTCGAAATCGGCGGCGAACGTTTTTCGTGACGTCGCTTCGTCGACCACAGTCGTGGCGGGCGTTGCGGGGGGCGTTGTGTTGGGTTTGTCTTCAGCGGCGGCGAACGTCGACGTGCTCAGCAAAGAAACCGTCAATGCCGTGATAAAAAACGCGAGCGACACAACGCGCGGTAAAGGTGCGCATTTTACAACACGATAAGCTATTGCAGTGATCATTTTGTAATCCGATAAAAGGGTTATAAGTTAAATTTCATAGCAACAAACTTCTCGCATTCTATTTGAATCATTGAAACTATTCAATGATCTGTTTCGTGCAGAAACCATCGCTCAAGACTTACTGAGATCCGTCTGCATAACCGGCGCTGAATGACGTTCCTTGGTGAAAAGGCATCTCCGCGATTGTGATCGCACTGGATTGCGGTTATGATTGGTCTATGATTAAACGTTCACCAGCCGATTTTTTTGTCGAAGAAATTCTTCACGCCGATTTTCCTGTCAAGCCCGTCGTCTCCGCGGCGACTGCCGCGCAACCGCCGTCCGCTCCAGCCCGTTATGCATTGTGCCGCTTGACGAAAGAAAGCCTTTCGACGCCCGAAGCGGCTGCCTTCGCCGCGCGCGAATTGAAGCTGAAGCCCGGAGCGATTGCGTACGCCGGTTTGAAAGACAAACACGCCAGCACAATTCAATACGTCACAGTCAAGCTCGACGACGGCGCGACGCTCCCGGCTAAATCGATCGGTGTGGGCTGGAAGCTCGAGAATTTAAATAAGATGATCGATCGTTCGATTCTGTCGAGCGACATCGAGCGCAACGGATTCAAGCTGATCGCG
The DNA here is from genome assembly GCA_025355035.1 of Planctomycetota bacterium. Taxonomy (GTDB): domain Bacteria; phylum Planctomycetota; class SZUA-567; order H5-PLA8; family H5-PLA8; genus JANXLS01. Next base: position 4,405 of record JANXLS010001072.1, read on the forward strand.
CGCAATTTGACCGAGCAGGATTGCTTCGACATGGACGAAGCGGTCGATCTGCTCACCGCGAAATCGAAGGGTGCGCGCGCGTTGACGATCGTGAATTATTTCGGCGACCAGCGCTTCGGTTCTGCCCGACACGGACAGGGATTCCTCGCAAAATTTTTGATCCAAGGCGATTTTGAGAGCGCCTTAAAACTGGCCATCGCGACGGAATCCCGCAAAGACCGGATGCAGGACAAGCTATTCAAGCGAACGCTGCTCGAAAATTGGGGGCAGTTCGCGAAGGTGTTGCCGAAGCTGCGACCGTGCCCGGAACGCCGGGCCGTTGAGCGGCTCGCGAATTCAAGCGGCGATTTCCGCGCGGCATTCTGCGCGCTGCCGTACCTGTTTCAGCAACTGAGCGTCTACGCGTACCAATCGTATTTGTGGAACGGTATCGCGCGCAAAACGATCGAACAATTCTGCGCCGAAAGCGGCAAAGTCATCGCAGCCGACGATCCGTTTGGGGAGATGCTATTTCCCGAGGCGATAGCCATTCCCGCGCATTTATTGGGCGTCGATTTACCCTTGCTTGCGCGTAAAACGGAACTTGTTGCGCCGTGGAAGGACGCGGCGGAAGCGGTGTTGAAAGAAGAGGGGATTGTCATTTCGGAATTGCAGATCCCGGGCGTGCGCCGACCGTTCTTCGGCGAAGAGCCGCGCGCGTTGTTCTTCCGCGCCGATCAATTCGAATTGAGCAAACCCGAACGCGACGAGACGGCGGACGACAAAAAGCGCAAGAAACGAATGCTGAGTTTCAACCTGCCGCGAGGATGCTACGCGACGGTTTTGTTGCGCGCGCTGAGTCAGTAATTATTACTACAACGGCACTTTGCTACTTAGAACCTATCTCAAAACTCGGCGCGTCCAGATGCGCCGGGCAAGTGGACCGAGGAAGTCGAGCGCAGCGTATTGAGACAAATACGCTTAGCGAGACTG
>JANXLS010001147.1 GCA_025355035.1 Planctomycetota bacterium
CTCCCCGTCACGTAAACGACTCCTCCGGCAACCGCGAGCGCGACGCCTTCATCGGAGAACTGGCGTCCGAACGTGATCATTCCGCTTGTCCCGAATGTCGCCGATTCCAATCCTGTGTTTTCGTCAACCGCGAGCACATAGACGTTCGAATCGGACGTAAATCGCGAACCGAGCGGAGAAGCCGAATTGGACGCAGGCATTTTCGTATAACCGCCCGTCACGTAAACGACCCCGTTCGCGACTGCAAGACCGTCACCCGAGACGCCGTCCGTTCCGCCGATTTGTTTGATCCCATTGCTTGCAAACCCCGCGTTCAACGCGCCGGTCGTCGCATTCAATGACGCGACGAAGGCATTGCGCGTTCCGCCAAAATAAGGAGGGAAGATCAGCGCCGACGATTTTGCTGGTGGCATCATATGGGCCGATGCCGCCAACGGCGTCACGCCTTTCGGAAGATTGTTGTATTGAAAGACCGAACCCGCAACAAACACCGAGCCATCCGCCACCGCGATGCTTCGCCCTGAATTCTCGCCTGAAATGTCGTCCAACGTGACCACGCCAGTGCCATTAAACGTTCCTAAAGTTGCACCTTGTGTGGAACTTAGCGCCCAAACGAACGTCTTTGATGTTGGATTAACCGAAACCGGAGGATCGACTATTACCGAAGGATCGACTTGAATATGAATATAATCCGGGTACTGGATACCAGTTACATAAATTGCGCTGCCACTGGTTGCGATTCCTCCCGCACTAGCCCCGTCTACCCCGCCATACGACGCAACCCCGTTCGTCCCAAAGCCCGTCTTAACTGCCCCCGTTACTGCATCAAATGCAATCACAATCGCGCTGCTCGAAGGCGGCTGATCCACACCCGCAGCAAGTGTGGTCGGATCGATATATTGATAACGTTCGCCGCAGACGAAAAGCGTTCCGTTTGCGACCACAATTCCCGTCCCGATATGCGACGCCTGCGCCACGCCAAACGTCTGCGTCCACGAATAACTTCCGTCCGCGTTGTATCGAGTAACAAAAAGGTCCGTCCATCCCACAGGCGTTTTCGTATCGGTCGCCGCTCCGGGATTAAAATCCTCAGAATCGTAAAACGACCCTGTCACATACTTATTCCCGCCGCCATCGACTGCGAGTCCTGAAACGTAGCCCCTTATAATGGGAGCAGTCGCTTCCGTATCGCTGGCAAACGAGGAAAACGAAAATAAGAAAAGAGCGAATAAAAGTGTCGGAAACGTTAAGCGCATCATGTCGTTCCTTTATAAAGGGCGTTTATTCCCAGTAAATGAGGGATGCCCTGAGCGAAGTTTACCACGTTTTTTATCGAGTCGAGCACCTGACCAAATATTAATTGCCCGATTTGCATCAACTTTCTGATGGAGTATTTCCGAACATGTCACACTTGATTTTCCTCATCCAACAAGGA
>JANXLS010001149.1 GCA_025355035.1 Planctomycetota bacterium
TCAACTGCGAATCTTATGCTTGAAGATAATGGAGTTAAAGCTAGGCTTATGCGACACTGAATCAAACCAACTGTGCGTGGGTAACGGACGAAACCCTAAATAACGGGAGTGCCGTGGTACGGGCCATTTCCTGGTTCGATACCAGCGCAGGTGTGCAAAAACGGTTGTAGTCAAAAAAACGAGGACGCATTGATGCTATTGCCTTCCATTTCGAAAAAGATTGCCCTCAAGGCCGCCGTCTTTTTTCTCGTGTGCGCATCGCAGTTGAGTCTGCGCGCGGCGCAAGTGGATATCAACACACCGATCCCCAGCAGCGCGACACCGTTGACCGCTGCGGATGTCACGATCATCATCTCCAATGGAGTTGGCTACCTCAAAAGCATCGGTGAATCCGGGATCATCTCCGTCACCGATCGCGAAGGCCACATCCTCGCCATCTTCCGCATGACGCCGCTGGGCTCCGGCGATTATCGCATCAACGAACAGGCCACCGCCAAGGCGCGAACCGCCGCGTTTTTCGAATCGACTCAGAACGCCTTTACGACGCGTACAGCGCAGTTCATCGTTCAATCCAATTTCCCCCCGGGCGTTCGCTTCGTCGACGCCGGTCCGCTTTTCGGTGTTCCCTTCACAAACCAACCCGGTTCCGACGTTCAGCTCCAGGTTCCACCTGCAATCGCCTTCATTAATGGAGTCAACGCGCCGGGACCGTTGCTGGCTCCGGTCGGATCATCCAATGTTCGGCCTGCATTACAGCCTTTGGTGATTACGCCATTGACTGACGATCCGGGTGGCATTCCCGTGTTCAAAAGTGGCATGCCTGCGGGTGCCGTTGGCGTTGAAATTGATGGCTTCGGTGTCCTGGCAAACGGTATCGCTGACGCCGGGGTAAAGCGCACAGATACAGGCATTATCGCGGGACCTACAAAACAATTGATTGAAGAAGCTGCTGCATTGGCCTGCATCACGGGATTCGAACCTCCCGCGTCCGTCAAAGCGACAAAAATTTTTATTAACGGTTTCCGCTTTCCATATGTCAGCGCGAAGAAGCCCACGAAATTCACGCCCGTTGCCTCACTCGCAGCCGAAGGTAAATTCGAACCGTATTTCGATACCAACGGCAGCGAACGCGATCCGAACGGAACACTGACCATCCCGCCGTATCCGCCCTACAGCTTCGCCGTCCAAACCGCCGTCACATCCAGCGCCGTGCGCGGTTCGCCGATACAAGAATTCCCACAGCAAGGATTCGTCGGACGCTTCCCGCCGCGGGACAGTCCGCTCGGAACG
>JANXLS010001176.1 GCA_025355035.1 Planctomycetota bacterium
CGATCGGATTTTTTCGACCGTCCGCGCCGCACCACCATAGCCCGCTCTCCGAGGATTTTGACACCTTATAAGACGATTGAATTGTAAGGTTCTTATATGAATTTCGGATGAATCGGCTATTAATCTTTAGCACCGATTGGAGGAATTTCAGGAACTATTATCGGCGATTTTGATTTGGACTTGAGTCCTGTTTTTCAACGCAAAGAGCCCACTTGTTTAAACGCTGAAACGGATCGAAAGACTCCTGTTGAGAGGGGTTTGCGGCTCCGTCGAAAGTAAGCGCTCGCTGATTACGCTGTCGCCGGTGCGCTTCCATCCAACGGCGTGACGGCGTCCAGCGTCAGCCAGCAGATCGCGCCCAACAACGCCGTTCCGCTCATCGTCCAGAAGAAAAAATTCCAGTTGCCGTAGATGTGGCCGACGACGACCGGGCATAAAAATCCCGCGAAATTGCCCATCATGTTCATGCTGCCCGAGAAAGTTCCTGCAAATCGACCGCCCACATCCATGCATCCACCCCACGAGCACGGCATCGTAAAATCGCTGCACATGCTTGCAAATCCCAACGCCAGTCCGAACGTGAGCGGCGACAATTCCCTGAGATTCGACAGGGCGATGAAGGCGATGCACAACGACGTACCGATCAACCCCGTCGCGGCGAGGATCCGCCGGCTTTTTTGCAGGCCGATTTTTGAAGCCAGCCATTTTGTCACGAACCCCGACACCATGCATCCGATTCCGCCGAAAAACAATGGCATACACGAAATCTGAGTCAAGAAGGTATCGCTGTACGTGCCGGGTGCGACGGTCGTCGAATCTTTTCCATAGTGCGTCGTCAAGTAGTTCGGCAATTCGGTGATGTAAAAATACCAGACATACGAAACGCAAAAATATTGCGCCCACAACAGCCACGCGGACTTCGACGAAATGAACAACCGCCACGGGACGGTGGCATGGCTTTCGGCGTATTTGTTGTTGGGAGCGAGTAATTCTTTTTCCGCGTCGTTCACGCCCGGATGGTCTTTCGGGTTATCGCGAAACCACAATGCAAAGACGATCACCCAAATGAGGCCCGGGATTCCGAAAATAAAAAACGACTGCCGCCACGCCTGCGTGTAACCGTGATCCTTCAGCGCGTTCAATACCGCCATAACCAACAGTGGCGTGAATG
>JANXLS010001177.1 GCA_025355035.1 Planctomycetota bacterium
AGTTCAAAGTTCAAAGTTGAGCTTTGGCGCGAAACAGGCGATTAGGAGTGAGTGATGCCAAATCTGAACAAGGTCATGCTGATGGGAAACCTGACGCGCGATGTGGAGTTGAAATACACCCCATCAGGTCTGGCCATCGCCAATATTGGCCTCGCCATCAACCGGAAGTTCCGGGATACAAAGACGAACGAACTGCGCGAAGAAGTGACTTTCGTCGATATCGAGTTTTGGGGTAAATCGGCTGAAACATTGCACCAATACATGGCGAAAGGTCGCTCGCTTTACGTCGAAGGTCGTTTGCGCTTGGATTCGTGGGACGACAAAACGACGGGCAAAAAAGTTTATAAGCTCAAGATTGTTGGTGAGAACTTCCAGTTTATCAGCAACCAGGGCGCCGCAGGTGGCGCTCCAAACGCAGCCACCGGTGGCCCTCCGGCCCAACGTTCTGCCCCGCGACCTCTGCCCGCTCGGCCGGCAATGCAGAACGCCCCGCACCAAATGGCTCCGCAGGATTTCGGCGGAGACATGCAGGACGGTCCGCCGCCGGACGATTTGAACATCAACGAAGACAACGTTCCGTTCTAGGAACGATTGGTTTAAATAAACGAACATCTTAAGTTACGCTAAACAGGAGATCCAGACAGTGAGAGAACGAAACAACGACAAGAACGAAGATCGCGAAGGGATGGGCGGGTTCCGCACGCCCGGCAAATGCCGCTTCATGAAGGACGGCGTCTGCCAGGTCGATTACAAAGACACGCGCATTCTGGTGAAGTTGGTCACGCCGCAGGGCAAACTCTTCTCGCGCAAGCGATCGGGTGCCTGTGCGTACTGTCAGCGCAAGATTCAAGTCGCCGTCAAGCGCGCGCGCTTGCTTGCACTGTTGCCGTTCGTCGGCCGCTAAACTCCATTTTACGTTCAGCGCTCGGCGTTCAACGTTGCGTGTCAATTAACGAATCTAAAAATGAAAAAACGGACTACGTCCATCGCGCGAGCGTTCGACGACCGTTCTTTAAGGGAGAGTTCGATGAAAGTCATTTTGCGTGAGGATGTGGATAAGTTGGGTAAACTGGGCGAAGTGGTGGACGTTCGCGCGGGCTACGCGCGCAACTACCTCCTGCCCCGCCAGGTCGCGTTGAAGCTGACGGCCGATGCTGAAAAGCAGATCGAAGCCGAACGCAAGCGTCGCACCGTGCGCGAGCAGAAGAAACTGGAAGACATGAAGCACGCCGCCGAATTGCTCAACGGCCGCTCGGTCACCATCTCGGCCAAGGCTCAGGAAGAAAAGCTCTACGGCTCGATCGGTGCCGAAGAAATTGCCAAGGCGCTCACGGAAGAACACAAGGTTTTCGTTCCGGCCTCAGCGGTCGTCCTCGAAGCGCCCTTCAAAACGCTGGGCACTCCGGACGTCACGATCCGCTTCGCCGAAGGTGCCGAAGCCGTCGTCAAGGTCTGGATCGTCGCCGAATCCGAATAGTTCGGTCCAATTCATCAATGTTTATCCATCGGCGCGCAGAACTTCTGCGCGCCGTTGTTTTTGTCGGCATGGATATCGACGCTCTTTTCAATGAAGTCGCTTGTCCTGCACCAGTGCATAAAATCACATGTGCATCGTCGAATTGTGATAATGTCGATTCGGACGTTGGAATCAGTGTTGACTGAATCCGTAATTGACGTTCTAGTAACGCGGGACGACGGGATAGATTAAAATGATATCAAGCGCCAAATAAAACGTTAAATGTGCTTGATATTTAGCAAAATAATGCTAAAGTTCGGTCATTCCGCATTACGTGGTTAACCAAACCCGGTTGCTCTTTGACCGGCAGCAAGAGTCAGTAAAACCGGCTGTTTGTGCACGAGCAGTGCAGCAACGTGTTATGTTACTTGGATTTGTGTTTGCATGGGGATCAACCGCTTGCCACTCGAAGATGACGTACGCACAGTGGGCGCACGCGGCAAAAAAGGCGGCGCCGAGCCGCTGAACCTAGCCAAATTCCTCGACCGTATTCCCCCGCACGATCTGCAGGCGGAAGCCTTCGTCCTTGGTTCGATGATGTGCGAATCCAAAGCGGCCAGCATCGCCGTTGAAGAATTGGAAGCCGTCGATTTCTATGTCGGCCACCACATCGTTCTCTTCAGTGAATTGAAAAAGATGTTCGCTCGAATCGAAAACCTCGACGAATTGATCGTCCGAAACGAATTAAAGCGACTCGGCAAGTTGGATGAATGCGGCGGTGCCGACGAACTGTCGCGACTGGTCCAGGAGACGCATTCCCCGGCCAACATCGAAGGCTATTGTCGAATCGTCCGCGAGAATGCAATTCAACGCGAATTGATCATCGCCTCAGCCAAGATTCTACAGTCCGTCCAAACGCCCGAAGGCCGCGATGGCGAGTATCTCGTCGGGATGGCCGAGAAATTGGTCTACGACATCTCCGACAACCGCAAGACGGAAGACGCGGTGCCGATGTCCGAAATTTTGGTTGGGATCGGCAATCAAGCTGAAGCTGCGTATCGCGCTCGGCAGGAAGGCCGCGAGATTGAATCGTTGGCGTTGGCGACCCGCTTCGCGGATTTGGACAAATTGCTCGCGGGCGGTTTTTGGCCGGGCGAATTGATTATTCTGGCCGGTCGCCCTTCCATGGGCAAGACGACATTCGCGATCAACATCGCCCGCAAAGTCGCGACTGATCACGAAAGCGTTCGAAAACCAGTCGCCATCTTCAGCTTGGAAATGCCGAAGGAACAGGTTGCGAAGAATATTTTGTGCGCCGAGTCCAAAGTATCCGGCTATAAAATGCGTAATTTCAACCTGAATGCAGAGGAGTACGAAAACGTCGTCGAAGCCAGCAAAACCCTCCAAAACGCACCATTACATATCGACGACACATCGGGTTTGGCAGTTGACCAATTGCGCGCGCGGTGTAGAAGGTTGAAACATCGTCACGATATTGGGTTGGTTGTAATCGACTACTTGCAGTTGATGTCGCCTCCGGCGGGGGGAAAGCGCGGCAATCGGCAGGAAGAAGTCTCGGAGATTTCGCGTGGCTTGAAAGCCATCTCACGCGAATTGAACATTCCGATGATCGTGTTGTCGCAGTTGAATCGCAGCATGGAAAAGCGAGACAACGACGACAAGCGCCCGGCGTTGTCGGACTTGCGCGACTCCGGCGCGATCGAGCAGGACGCCGACGTTGTGATTATGTTGTATCGTGAAGAATATTATGACATCGAAAAGAACACGAATCATGTCAATCACGGTGAAGCCCTTGTATTAAAAAATAGAAACGGCGCGGTCGGAATGGCCAAGCTGACCTTCATCAAGGATGAACTTCGTTTTGAATCTTACCATCCGGATCACACACCAGCGGGAGGCAATTAACGCTTGAAACTCCCGAATTGGAAATTGAGAGATACATCGCAGGCAACGCAGGGCGCAGCATCCACCGGGCTGATTGGATTGGTCATCGTGTTGGTGTTGGGTCTTTTCGTGTTGACTGGCACGTCGAACGTCCGCGCGGAAGAACCCCCCGCGAAAGACGCTCCCCCGCCGGGCTTGTTGGGCGAATTCGAAGGACAAAACGTTCAAGACATCGACGTTCGCGGAGCCGTGCGCGCCAGTGAAGGAACTGTTCTAAAATTGATCCGAACTCGCAAAGGCCGTCCGTTCGAACAAAAAGTCTGGGAAGAAGATTGGCATCGCCTCGATGATTCCGGCTACTTCTTGAACATCCGTATCACCGAACCGATCAAAGTTCCCGGCGGCATCCGCTTGACCGTCGACTTGGTCGAAAAAGCGTCTATTTCAAAGATCGAGTACAAAGGCTCCAAAGCTGCATCCGCGAGCAAAATGAAGAGTGTCATCAAGTCGATCGAGGGCGG
>JANXLS010001202.1 GCA_025355035.1 Planctomycetota bacterium
CCGGACGAACCATGCTTGCCACCGCGGAACGAGTAACCGAGTTCGAGCTTACCAAAGCAGTCGCTCCAAATCGGGCGGAGCAACAACGTTCCGATGAAATCCTTGCTGTTGTTGTCGTCTTGGACATTGTACTTCGGGTTGTACAGCGTGCCGGGCGAATTCCAAACGCCGAGCCAATACTGGACGCGACCTTCATCGCCGCCACCAGCGTAAGAGCCACCACCCTTGTTCGCCCACCACGTGCCGTGGATGATAGCACCAAGGTCGCGAGGGATCTGATTGCCGATGTAGGAGCGATCAACGAAGTCGAGCTGGTTGTTCGGCGCGAAGTTTTCTTCGTTGAACGTGTTCAGCATCTGGCCGACCGTGAAGTCGTGATGCGGAACGAAGTCGTGGAAGTTAATCAAAGCGTCTTGCAACAAGGTCGGCGTCGCTGCACCCTGGTTCTGGAGGGCATTGATCGCACCCGTCGTGGAACCATTGAAGGGACCATTGACGGCATTGTATTCCGGCGAAACGTTCGCCAAGCGGCGACCGATCACGGGGCGCGTGTTGCTGGCAATTTCCGCGGCCGGATTGATGTAAACGAATGCACTGATCTTTTCCGTGATCGCCATGTCGAAGTAGAGTTCGACGGTGTGAGCACTGAAACCGCTTTTGCTGAACGCGGCGTTGCTATCGAAAACACCTGCGCCGGGGTTGTTGAAAATACCCTGCTTATCGCGCTGAACCTGCTGGTACCACACCTGAACCAAGCCACCCATGACCAACTTGCCGTTGGCAGTCGTGACGTTGTTCGGAGCTGCGGGGGCATTGCACGTTGCACAGGCGGCCTTATCGGCAACCGAATCCAACGGAGCATCAGCACCCTTCAAGCCCGCCATCTGTGAGCGCATGGCCTGCATTTCGGACTTCATGGCCTGGAATTCAACATCGGACACTTCGGCGCGAAGCGTCGTCGTTGCAAAAAGGGCCACAACCAACGTCAGTGAGAACAACTTCGTGTATTTCAAGCGACTCTCCTCCTCCCTGAGAAAATTTGTCCAATATTCGAATTGGACAAAACCAGCAGCCAACCCGCTGGATGACCATAATGATCATTATTGGAGCGGATTGACTAATATTTTTGAGCAGACGACTCAAAAACTGTTAAAAATAAGTTAAAGTCTTGTTTCTAAACTAATTCTGCACTTATTGTACCAAAAGTGCGATTGCCAGCACGGTGTGACTCGAAAACTTTAGTGCCGACTGAACTGTTTGAAAACGAGCCTTAACACTAACTTCACGTTTCGATGCAAGTAATTGAATAAGCCTATTATGACCACGAAGAGGCGACTCGTCAAGCATTGACTTGAAGCATTTTTTAAATATTTTCACCGAAGTCTCCGTTTTGTTTGAAGGTTCGCCACCGGTCCGCCCGAGCTGTCGTCAACCGAAAGAGCTTTAAATCCGTCGAGTACACTGTTTATAACAATTATTTGATCCTGCAGTTTGGACAGCTTTTGTTTACGAAGGGGTTTAGGGAAGACAAAAAACTTTTTGAAATCTCAACATTCGAAGCCAAACGCACACTTGAATTAAGAAATTTTCGTCATTCGGTTGTCTATTGTTCGTCCACTTTCTCAGCGTATCCGTTGTTTCTGCTATGAAGTCGTGCTTGGCGCGATTTCCACTCCCGTCCGAACACGTCCGACGCACTGTTCAACGCAGACGTTTTTTCGTTTCTGAAAAGTGCTACGCGGCAGTCCTACAGATCAAAATGTACAATGAAAATTTGCGTGCCTGCATCGTCCGATAATCTTATCGGACGATGGAGTCATCGGACCTTAGTGTGACCGGACAAATACACGCCCCACCTGCTTGCGTTGGGCTGTCGACATCCGATAGCTCTTAAAAAAACGGAGCGTTTCGGCTCCGTTTTTTCGTACAAAAAAATTTTGACTTAAAACCGTCCTATTTGATAAATGTGAATTCGCGCGAATTCATCAGCGCCCATTGCAAGTCCATCAGCCAATCGCGCGAGCCATCGGCGCGGCGAGCGGACGATTCCAGCTCCTGTGGAGTCGGTTGGCGCGTGAGTGTCGCGAGATAAAGTTCGGTCACTGCGTGGCGCGGATCCGTTTTTACAGCAGCCAGATGCGTCAGAAAGGGACTTGTTTCCAGCGCATTGTTGACGGCCTGGCCGTTGATCATCTCGAGAGCCTGTGTGACGGCTCCTTCTTCTTCGCGTTTTGTGATGATGATGCTGCGCGGGGGTTGATTGAAGACATTCATAAAGGTGCCGGTCTTCGCGGGAGTGGGCAAATCGGTAGCCCATTCGACCTGGCCCTTTTTACGAGCCATGCCGGGTGTGGCTCCCTTTTTAGCCGCCGATTTGTTGTTGTCGGCGAGCGCTGCGGGCATATCGGCCAGACCCTTGTCGTGACCCGCGGAGACCAGAATCGAGTCAAACAGCTCTTCGGCGGTCATGCGGCGGATGCGCTGGTGCGAAAAGAGCGTCTTGTCTGAGCGATTTCCGTCGGTCGGGACACTGGAGCGCTGATATACGGCGGAATTCAGTATTAAGCGAATGACGTGCTTGTTATCGTACTTGTTCTTTACCATTTGATCGGCGAGGAAATCGAGCAGTTCCGGATGGGACGGCGGGTTTTTTTCTCGGAAGTCGTCGGTTGCTTCGACGATACCGCGACCCATGAGCTGTGACCAGATGCGATTGACTTGAACAGCTGCGAAACGCGGACTGCCGATGACGGCATTCGTCAGTGCTTCGCGGCGCGTCGAACCGGATGTGCTGGCCGACGGATCCCATGCGAAACGCGGTTGAACAATCTCCCCGCCATTGCTGCCCTTTTTGGCTTCGTCACCTTCCTTGGGCATGTGGTAATCGCCTTTGGGCTTGTCGGTGAGCGGTTGTTCTTCCGCATTTTTGTCCTTCTTTTTGTTCGGCGGTTTGGGGACATTCACCTGGGCGAAGAATGCCATTAAGCCGTGGAAATCGGTCTGCGTCCATTTGTCGAACGGATGATCGTGGCACTGGGCGCAGGCCATGCGCGATCCCATGAACGCCTGAGCGACGGTGTTGACGGTTTCGACGCGATTGCTGCCGTCGCGGAAATAGAAATTGGTGGCGGCGTTTTCGCTGGCTTTGCCGGAGGCGGTCATGAGTTGGCGTGCGAATTGGTCGTAAGGCATGTTGGATTTCAATGCGGCGCGCAGCCAATCGCGGTACTTGCCGGGTTCGGTCTCTTTTTTCCCGGCGGTGTGTTCGCGCAGCCAGTCGCCCCACATGACTTCCCAATGGTCGGCGTAACGTTCGTTGTCGTTGAGTAGCCGGTCGATCAACTTCGCGCGTTTTTCGGAGCTCTTATCGTTAACGAAATTTCGGATCTCGTCGCCAACCGGGATCATGCCCACGACATCGACCGTTGCTCGGCGGATGAATTCGTAGTCGGTGCAGATCGGTGACGGATCGATGCTCTCCTGTCGCAGGCGAGCGAGGATAAACCGATCGATTTCGTTGAAGACCTTCGGGTCGCGCGTCCCGATCACAAAGCCGGCGTCTTCGGGTTCGGTGTCTTTGTCGGCCGGCTTATCGGATGCATACGAAAGGGCAACACAGAGGAGAGACAGTAACCAAGGCAATAGAGTCGTTTTCATAGAGAACATCTCCGGATCGTTCGAGACTGTACTGTTGTGGACTACAATGGAGTGTCGGAATTCGCGGCGCTTTGCGTCAGAATTCGACACGATTTGCTGGAAAATACTGCACGTGTTCCGCAACTGAACCAAGGTGGCAAGTGAAATGCCACTCGTGGTTCTGTAACTATAAATGGGCAAACGGTTGGGTTGCGCGTGAGGCGGCAACAATTTGTCCACGGAATGACATGAACGCAACGGCTTCGGCGATTTCACGGTCGCTGTGAAGAAAAATTTAAATTTTCTGATCAAGTCGCGTTCAAATCGTGTCGACGAATAGTCCGATAATGTTTTGGAGAGTTCAAAACAGGCGAAAAAGGGATGGCGAAGAAGCGCAAATCTGACTGAAAAAAGCATAAATAATAGTCAAATAGAGCATAACTCATTTGCTGTTATTTAGTTATAGTTTAGTAAAAATTTTAATTTTAATCGTTGCACAAAGCCGTAGATGTGGTATTAGTTTAAGTGTCAAACGCAAGTGGTGGTGGAAATTAAAAACTAAGCTCTCGATGACGGTGCCTTCCGGACTCACCCCCCCCCCACGGTTCGGGCATGCTTGCCGTCTAAGAGAAACCGGAAACCCTGTGGTTTCCGGTTTTTTTTTCCCGGAATCGCCGCAATCGCTGGTTTTTCAGCCACTTAAACTCAGAAACCACAGCCTGAATCACCCACTTTGCGATAAGTCCTCACGGATTCTTTGCGCACTAAATTGCAAATTGCGTGACAGAATGGTATGTAACTCTGTTCAGCAATAACTAATTGGGAGTTGCGCATGTTGGGTTACGGGCGAAAAACAGTCGGGGTCGTGTGTGCTTTGGGGCTGGCGGTTCTTTGCTGCCTTTGGTGGGTGTCGCGACGTCACGCAACGCCAATCCTTGCAGTGCCGACTGCCGTTCAGCAGACCCAACCGGCCAACCCGGAGTCCGAAGGAGTTCCGTTGCCTGGGGAAAAGACTGAGCGCGTCGCGTGGCCGCATTGGGGTGGAGCGGTCAATTCTGCGGAATTTTCGGGAAAAGATTTTTTCGATCGCAACCTGGCTCGAGCGTTTGTCGAATCGATTGATTCGCCGCAGCGTAAATATGCGGTGAGCTTGAATGCCCGCGCGTTTCTTCCAGTTCGCGATGAAGCACGGGCCGAAAACCTGTTTTCAGCTGACGATTTCAAAAATCCTGCACAGGTGCGCCTCCTTTATTTGCAATTCATAGAACATCCGACCGATGCGCAGCGCGTTCAGCTTGCTCAAGCAGGGGTCGAGATGGTGTCCTACATGGATGCCTATGCGTGGACGGTACGGGGCGACGCGGACGCTTTGATGACCGCCGCCGCATTTCCGTTTGTGCGCGGGGTGGCTCAGGTCGATCCGCGTGACAAATTGAACGCGCAAGTTTTTCTTCAGCAGACGCCGCCACATGCCCAAACGCCCGAAGGTTTGACGCGCTTGAGTGTGCTAACCGTTCCCGGCACAACGGTGGATGAGATCCAGCATCAGGTCGCCGCGCTGCCTAAAACGGCGACGTTGAAACTCACGCTCGGCCATCCCAGCGTATTGGGGCCGCGCTTTAATGTGGTCGCTCGCGCAAATCAGGCGGCGCAGATCGCATCAGCCCATTCTGTGGCGTTCGTCGAATACGTTGAGCCGCCGATGATCAATCGAGACGCAACGACGGATTCGAGTTCGAACATTACGCTCGTGCGCGATCAAGGCGACAAACTGGACGGCACCGGCGTCACGGTTGCCGTCCGCGAAGTGGGTAAGCCGGAAGCGCACATCGATTTCATTTCGCGCACGACGTATGTTGACTCCAACGGCGACACGAACAACGCGGGCAATTACACGCACGCGACATCGGTCACCGGTCAGATAGCGTCCAGCGGACTCAACCAACCGGCGGCGAAAGGAGTGGCACCGGCGGTAAAGGTATTGGTCTATGCGCTTCAAGGCGATTCGTTTCTGACCAACGATGTCATCGACGCGGGCGGAAAGGGTGCTCGAATTTCGAACAATTCCTACGGGCCTGTGGTGACGGCGTGGGGGGATTATCAGAGCCAGTCGGCGGATTGGGACGCGGCGATCCGGGCCAATAATCTGCTCGCATTTTTCGCTGGGAACGAAGAGAGCGATGCGGCGGTCAACAAGCACATCGACTTTTTTGTTGGGATGAAAAATGGATTGTGTATCGAAGCGACGTCGTCCGCGGCGAAAGCGGGGAATCCCTTTGTGTCGCCGCCAGTCGCGCCTGCGGGGGGTAGTGCTTTTTTTGCGAAATATGGACCGATGAACGATGGGCGCGTCAAGCCAGATCTGGTTGCGTTCGGCGACAACGTCAATCTCGATATCGGCACAAGCGGACTCACGCAAAACACCGGGACATCGTTCTCCACCCCGGCTGCGACAGGCGTCGCCGTATTGGTGTCGCAGCGGTACAAAGCCGTTTACGGAACGGAGCCGAGCGCGGCACTGTTAAAAGCGATTCTGTGCGAATCGGCCACTGATCTCGGTTTACCGGGACCGGATAACGTGTACGGGTTCGGCATCCTCAACGCCGATGCGGCGGTTCGGTTGGTGAACGTTCACCAGATCAGTCCGTCGGCGATCGTCTTTTTTGAAAACACCCTTTCGAACAGCGGGACACAATCGTTTTTGGTGAACGTTCCCCCCAATACGCCGTCGCTGAAAGCGACACTGTGCTGGATGGACGTGGCAGGAGTTCCTGCTGCGGCCAAAGCGCTGGTCAACGATCTCGATGTGTTGGTGATCGACCCCAATGGCGTCCAATATTTCCCGTATTCGTTAAGCGCGGCGAATCCGTCGAACGCCGCAACGAATACGGGACCCAACACGGTCGATCCGATCGAGCAGACGGTCGTCACCAACCCGATCGCCGGGGCGTGGACGATCAAGGTCACCGGGACCAGCATTCCCAGCGGCACACAAAGTTTCGCGCTCTGCACCAGCGTGTAAAAGATCTCCGCCGTT
>JANXLS010001204.1 GCA_025355035.1 Planctomycetota bacterium
GGAAGTTCGATGTATCTGGCGATCGCACATGAAGGCAACGATACGAATCCGATGCCGCCGAAACAGTCGCGCATTCCGGACGCGGAAGTGGATATCGTCCGGAAGTGGATCGATCAGGGAATTGTTGAGGCGCAAGGAAAGGCGTCGAAGGGCGGGCCGAAACGGTCGCTGGAATTCAAGGTTGCTGTCAATGGCGCGGATCAAGGCCCGGCACCGATGCCGGAGAAACTTCCAGCCGTGAAGCTTCCGGAACTGAAGCGCTCGAATTCGATCACGGCTCTCGCGACGAGTCCGCGCGGGCCGTTGGCGGCGGTTGCGGGACAGGAACGGATCACGCTGTTCAACACGGCGACGAAAGAGATTCTTGGGGTGCTGCCGTTCCCGGAAGGTGTGCCGTGTGTGCTCCGTTTCAGCCGCAATGGATCGGTGTTGCTGGCTGCGGGCGGGCGCGGCGTGAAGCTAGGGAAGGCGGTGTTGTACGACGTCAAGAGCGGGCAGCGGTTGGGCGATTTCGGCGATGAGACGGATGTTGTGCTGGCGGCGGATATCAGCGCGGATCAGAAATGGATTGCGATCGGTGGGCCAACGAAGATCGTCAAAGTGTTCTCGACCAAAGACGCGAAGCTGGCGTACAAAATCACGAAGCACACGGATTGGATCACGGCGTTGGAGTTCAGCCCGGACGGATCGAAGCTGGCTACGGCGGATCGCAATGGCGGGCTACATCTGTGGGAGACGGAGACGGGCGGGATTACGTACAGTTTGTCCGAGCACAAGGATGGCGTGAATACGATGAGCTGGCGCGGCGACGGCGAAGTGCTGGCGACGGGCGGAGAAGATGGACAACTGATATTCTGGGACACGAAAGAAGGCTGGCCCGTGACATCGTCGTCGCCGCACGTTCCGAAACCCAAGGGACAGACGTTCGGGAAACTGCCGGGCGGCGTGCAGTGCGTTCAGTTTTCGAACGACGGCAAAATGTTCAGCATCGGCCGCGACAATTGCATTCGCATGTGGAGCGCCGATGGAAAGAAGATCGCGGAATCGGAAGCGATGACGGTGCTGCCAACGCGACTGGCGGTGACGAACGATGGAACGTCGGTCCTTGTCGGGGACTTGAAGGGTAACGTTTTTATTTGGGACGTTCCGAGCGCGAAGATGAAGGGCCAGTTGGTCTCGGCAAAGTAGGATTGATTAAATCTCTCGCAAAGGGGCAAAGACGCAAAGAACAGCAAGGGCAAAGTCACCAAATGCTTTTCGTTTTCCTTTGTTGTTCTTTGCGCCTTTGCGTCTCTGCGAGAGATTCATTCGATGCGAGAGAGGGTTACAGCACGGGTTCGGGTTTGGAATTATTGCCGCCCGGGAGTGTGACAAGCACGAATGCCGCTAAGATCAATCCGCCCCCGACGGCGGTGAGCAACGTCAGATTCTCTGTGCGGAAGAGCAGCGAAAAGATCAGTGAGAAGACGGCTTCGGTGGAGTAGACCACACTGGCCACGGCGGGCGAAACGAACTTCTGGAAGCGGTACATGAGCTGAATCGCGAAGACGGAACTGAAGAGTGTTAGAGTGAAAAGCAGCGCGACAAAACGGGTGTCGCGCACCAGCCCGCCGATGACTTCCGAGCGATAAAGCGCTGAACCGCAGAGCAGCGCGCTGATGAGCGTCCCGATGACCGACGACGAGCAGAACATGGCGACGGACATGCGCACGGGATTGCAGCGCGAGCCCATGTGGTCCAGCCCCAACACGAGTCCTGTGAAGAAGATCGCTCCGAGTGTTGTCAGCGCTTCGCCGAAATAGGGGAACGGCGGGACGGGCAGAACCTGACAATTTTCGCATGCGCCGGGATTGGGTTGGGCAAGGATTATCAATCCGCACAGCGCGAGGGCTACCCCGAACCATGTTCGTCCGGCGACGGCGCGTCGAAAAATGACCGCCTGAGCCAAGGGTGTGAAAACGACCGAGATGCTGGTGATGAAGCTCGACACCGACGGAAGAGTGTAGCGCAGTCCCGCGATTTGGCAGATCATTCCGGCGATGAAAAATACGCCGAGCCACCCCCCGCTGGTGACTTCGAGGCGCGAGTAGCCGCGTCGGGCTTCGCGCCAGCCGAGCGCGGTCAGGAGTGCGGCGAGGCCGAAACGCCAACCCAAAAACCCGGCGTTCAATCCAATCCCTTGAACGTGAACAGAGACGGACGACAAGCCACCTTTTTCAAAGTAATGACCTTCGAGCGCTTTCATGGAGAGTTGCATGACGGGGAACGAGTAGCCCCATAACAGGCAACAGAGGACGAGCATGAGTGTGGCATTTTTCATGGAGAATTTGCGGTACGTGACATGATGCTTAATTTTTGTACGGGACAGTCCCGCCTTTATTCACAGTGTAGCCCCATTTCTTGATGTAGGCGTCGCTGGGGAGAAATTCATCGTTGCGTTCTTTCAATTTTGCGAGGAGCGCGGCGTCCAATTCGGTCCGGAGCTTTTCGCTGGCAGGATCGGCCACCAGGTTCTTCATCTGATACGGGTCGGCTTTGTTGTCGTAGAGCAACCACGGGCCTTTTAAATCTTTGACATAGGTGTAGCGATCGTTGCGAATACCGCGGTATTCCCGACCTCCGTTTGCATGTTGAAAGTCGGCAAAAGGAGCGATGCTTTGGATCACGGTCGCGCCGTCGCCGGGATTTTTTCCACCGGCGAGGTAAGTCGCGTAGTTGAGGCCTTCGACGGTTTTCGGGATCGTGACGTTACACAGGCCGAGGATCGTGGGGAGGATGTCCTCGGTGTTCATGGGCGCCGTCAATTCGGAACCTGTTTTTCCCAGCTTGGCAGGGAAGCGCCAAAGCATGGGGACACATGCGGATTCGTCCCACGGTCTTTGCTTTTTCTGAAGGCCTTGCGAGCCCAGCATATCGCCGTGATCGGCGGTGAAAATGACGATCGTGTTTTCGGCGAGACCGGAATCGTCGAGCGTTTGCAGGATTTGGCCCATGCAATCGTCGAGGGCGGTGCAATGGGCGTAATAGCCGGAGAGATCTTTGCGTGTGGCGGCCTGATGATTCGGCGGGACGTTGGGGCGCAGAATTAATTTTTCCGAGTCGTACATCGCCTTGTATTTATCGGGCGCGGTCATGTAGGGATCGTGCGGCGGGCCCCACGCGAGCAGCATCGCGAACGGCTTTTCGGACTTCGCTTGTTTTTTCAGATACGCGCATGCGTCGTCGGTTTGTGCGTTGGCGTCGTATCCGGTCCACTCGCAGCGATCTTCGCTGTCGCTGAAGTACAACGACTTGTTGTAATTGTGAGTGCATTCGAGCACTTTCCAATATTCGAAACCCTGGCGGCGTTCTTTGGGAATGAAGGACGAGCGACCGCGGCCGTCGATGTGCCATTTGCCGATGCATGCGGTGGTGTAGTTTGCTTCCTTCAAAATCTTCGCGAGCGAGACGGCATCCGGGTTGAGTTGGATATCGTTCAGGAAGATGCCGTGCGTCAGAGGGCGTTGGCCAGTGAGCAGCGTGGCGCGCGTTGGGGAGCAAACGGGGAGGCCGGAGACGGCGTTGACGAACCGAACACTCTGTTTTGCGAGCGCATCGAAGTGCGGCGTTTTGACGTTGGGATCACCGGCGTATCCGAAGGCTTGCGCGCGCCATTGGTCGGCGATGACGATCAGGACGTTCGGGCGGGCGTCGGCGGCGTGAGCGATTGTCAGGAAGAGAGCGAATGCGATGGCGATGGATTTGTGTTGGTTTGTGATCATCTTGGATTCCTGAATACAATCCGTCCTTATGTTTAACAATCTTATTGAAAAGTGGTTTTAACACAAAGACGCAAAGGCGCTAAGTCCCAAAGAAAAAGCGTTTCCTGTACTTGGGGGGTGAAGCGGTTTCGTATATTTTCGCGGCTACTGTTGGCGGCCGGACAGGGACTTTTTATCGTAGTATTTTTGGCGCCCTGCGATGGTGCTGCGGACGGCGGGGAGGAAGGTGTACCAGTCGGTGTCTTCGTAGCGGGCGAGGAACTGGCGCAGGATCGGGCTGTCGTCGTATTCCTGGCAGAGAAATTGCCACCAGCCTTTCCATTCGTCGTCTTCGTAGAGTTCGCGGTGGACGAAGATGTATTCCATGTAGTCGGATTGGTAACCGGCCGACGCCCAGACTTGAGTTTTCTTTTCGGCTTCTTCGGCAGCTCGTTTGATGGGGTCGGCTGATGTGCCGGCGACGAAATCGTCGAACTCTTTTTTGCTTGCCAATTGGCCTTCGCGCCAGCGTTTTTCTTGTTCTTCCGGCGTGATGGAAACGACAGCTTGTTGAGCGGGTAATTTTGGAGCCGTAAAATAGTCCGCGGAAGGCGCGAAGAATTTGCGGAAGGCGGGGGTTTGAATCGCGAGTTTGTCGGTATCAAGCGAGAGCGCGTAGACGGAGGCGACGGATTGCTGGCGCATGGCTCGGGCGGTATCGTTGCTTTGCTTCCAGAGGGCGGCGAGCGCGACGATGATGGCAAGGGCGACGAGCAGGAACGCACGGAACTGCCATTTGAGGATGCTGATGTGAACGGCGAGGTGTTGGTCGGGCGTGAGAGTAGCGGGGGTGTTCATTGGGAGGTCCTCGAGATAGCGAGTGGTTCGGATTTGCATTGGCGTGACGGGATGTTATCGGCAATAAAGAGGAGCACGTTTGATAAAAAGTCGGGGACGGGATTGATTAGAGCGTTTTTCAAATGGATGGAGACAAAGATGCGCCGGGCAAGCGGGACGAGGAGGACGAGCGAAACGTATTTGGAGACTACGTTAAGCGAGTCTGACGAAGTACCGCGCAGCCCGCCGCAAGCAGATTTGTCTTCAGACATTTGAAAACCGCTCTAGCGCGTGCGTGCCTCCAATTCGTGTACCCAGCGACAAATCGCCATATTCTCACAGGATTTAATGGGTGAACGATGTTTAACTTGATTCGACGAAAAGCCAAATTGGATGCTGCCTACATTCTAATCGTTGCCGCGCTTTGTTTGAGCTGCGGGTTGCGGGGTGCTGAGGATACGATTGAGGAACTCACTGCCAAGGCGACGGGCGGGGATGTTCGGGCGCAGGTGACGCTGGCAACTCATTACCGCAAGGGAACGGGGGTCGCCAAGGATTATGCGCAGGCGTTGCGATGGGCGCACTTGGCTGCCGACAAGGGGGACGCCGCGGCGATGGAGATGGTCGCGTGTGCATACATGTATGGGCGCGGCGCGAAGTCCAATCCGGCGGTAGCGTTTGGGTACTTTAATGCCGCGGCGAATCATTCTGCTGAGGCGGCGTTCGGGCTCGGGCAATGTTATTTTGGCGCGCAAGGGACGGAGCTGAACATCCCCAAAGCGCTTGAGGCGTGGAAGAAGGGCGCGGAACTGGGCAGCGGTCGGGCTGCGGTGGAAGCGGCGATGGCGTATCTTTCCGGCGAAGGAGTTCCGGCCGATACGAAAGAAGCGCTGCGGCTCGCGACGCGTGCGGCGGAATTGAATGACGTGTCGGGGCTTGTTGTGCTGGGTGAACTGCAATTCCAAGCGGGTGATATTGAAGCGGCGAAAGCGAATTGGACGAAGGCGTCGAAGATGAAACCGACGGCTCTCACGGGGCAGCCGGTCCAGCCGTCCGAGAACATGTCTGCGCAAGAAGGCGCTGATTTGTTGAAATTGATCGACTATCGCAAACGCAAATCCGAACCGGGCGTTTTCGGCTACGTCGAATCCCAGCACATTCATCAGGGCTACAATAATTGCGGGGCGACATCGACGACGATGCTGGCGCGATTTCAGGGAAAAACGCTGGGCGCGTGGGATTTCAAAAAGCTCTGTCCCAGCGCTCTGGGCACAGGCACCGATTGGGGTGATCTGTTGAAGGCGTCTGAAAAGATCGGGTTGAAATGGAAGCTCGTGACGTTTCCGCCCGACGACGATGGCTTTGAAAAAGGGACGGCGTTTTTGAGATCGGAACTCGACGCGGGTCGGCCTGTGGTAATCGATTTCAAATTCATCGGCCCGGAATTTCCGGGTGGCGAAGCCGGGCACACGCTGACCGTCATGGGATACATCGCGGCTGAAAAACTGTTTATTCTGCGCAATCCAGCGATTGCGACGCCGGGATTGGAACTGATTTCCGCGGACGATTTCAAGAAATTCTGGCGCTCGGATCACTATGGCTCGCTGTCGCACAACATTCTGTCGCGACCGGCAATTGTGATTGATACGCCCGCGCACAATTAAAGCGAAGGTCAGAAACCGATCAAACTTTCTCCAGAATTCTTAGCATTTCAATACCGCCGCGACATATACGAGAAGAGGGTCTAGTGCCGAGTGCCGAGGATCAGCGGCACTCGGCACTCGGCACTCAGCACTTTTACTGAAGGAGTTTGCGTGTATGGCACAATTAAGTCGACGAAAGTTTTTGACGGGGACGGCGGCGACGGCGTTCAGCCTGGCGGCGTGGCAGCGGGCGCACGGGGCGAATGAAGCTATTCGCATTGCTGTTGTTGGGACGGGCGGACGCGGTGGAGCGCATATCGATGGATACGCGGGAAGCGTGAAGAAGCCGAATCCAATCAACGGTGTTCGGTTGGTTGCGCTGTGCGACGTGGATTCGGAGCATCTCGACAAATCGGCGACGGAGTTGGACAAGCGCGGCGTAAAAGTCGAGCGCTTCGGAAACTACAAAAAGCTGCTTGAGAACAAAGAGATCGATGCGATTTCGATCGCGACGCCGAATCATCAGCATTCGATTCAGGCGATTTGGGCGATGCAGGCAGGGAAGGATGTGTACTGCGAGAAGCCGATTTCGCACAATGTCTGGGAAG
>JANXLS010001212.1 GCA_025355035.1 Planctomycetota bacterium
CGGCTTGAATCGCTTTGTCGATCTTGAATTGTTTCTGACAGAACGCGAGGCGTTCGGCGCTCACATCCATGACGATCAGTTTGACGTTCGGAATCAAGTGCGCAAACTGGAGGACACTCAAGCCGATCGGCCCGGCGCCGATCACGAGCACCGTCTCGCCGGCTTCGATTTTCGCGCGGTCAACAGCATGAGCACCGATGCCCAGCGTTTCGACAAGCGCGAGTTGGTCGAGTGTCATCGTTTCGGACTTATGAAGCTTGCGCGCCGGGATGCGGATGATTTCGCGCATCCCGCCGTCGGTGTGAACGCCGAGGCACTTCAGGCACGTACAACAATTCGTCCGACCGCGACGGCAAGCGATGCATTTTCCGCAATTCAGATACGGCTCGACGCAGCAGAGGTCGCCGGGTTTGATGTTCGAAGTCGGATCGTTGATTTCCAACACTTCGACGCCAAGTTCGTGTCCGAGAATTCGCGGGAAGGTGAAGAACGGTTGCTTGCCGCGATAGGCGTGCAAGTCGGTTCCGCAGATACCGACGCGGCGGACACGCACAAGCGCTTCACCGGCAGCGGGCGCTCCGGGCGATGCGGTTTCGCTCAACAAAAAATGTCCAGGGCGGTCGAGTGTGATTGTTTTCATGATTTAATGTGTCTCGTTTCGCGGGCAATTCCCGCGCTCATTCCTATGCTTGTTTCGTCCCGATTATCGCTACTTTTTTCGCTGCGCTTTGTCCAGCAAGATAACCCGTCGAAAATGCCGCCTGTAGATTAAAGCCTCCACACCGTCCCGCCAAGTCGAGGATTTCTCCCGCAAAGAAAATTCCCGGCGCAAGTTTCGATTCCATCGTCGCTGCGTCGATCTCGTCCCATTCAATTCCGCCCGCGGTTACTTCGCCGAATTCGATGCCGCGCGTTCCGGTGATCGTCAGGCGCGTTGATTTCAACAGGTCCAGCAAAATTGTTCGCGCCGTCTTCGGCAATCGGCAGACGGATGTCTGCGCGTCGGGGCCGAGCTGAGCTTCGCAATGCTCGAGCATGCGAACCGGCATCAAGCCATCCATCGCGCGCGCTGCCGTTCGATTCGGAAATTGCTTGAAGCGTTCGAGTAGCCGCGCATCGAGCGCTTCGCGCGTTTCGTCAGGAAAGAAATCGATCGTCAGCGGAACATTCTTCTGGCCCGATGCGACGTAAGCATTCGACGCGTCGAGAATCGCCGGACCGGAGATTCCAAAATGAGTGAACAGGATTTCGGCGCGTTCGATGCAAAACGGCTTGCCCTGCATCGGCGCGTTGGGCCAGAGCGAAACTTGCGCATCAGGCCATGCAAGTCCCTGCAACGCGCGAGTCCAGGGTTCAGAGGCGACCAGTCCAACCAACGCTGCTCGCAGTGACGTAATATGATGACCAAAATCGCGCGCCCAGGAGTAGCCATCGCCGGTCGATCCCGTCACCGGGTAGCTCAATCCGCCCGTTGAAATCACGACGGATTTCGCGCGTCTGACACCTTCGATTTCGGCGAACATCCCGGCGAGCTCGAACACGTCGTCGCCGTTTTCCGTGACCCCTTTTTTAATCGTCATTATTCGCGCACGAAGTTCAATCGTTCCGCCTGATTTTTGTAATTCGCCATTCAACGCAGCGACGACATCGGCACCACGACCGCTCTTGGTATAGAGTCGGTAATTTTTTTCAAGCTGGCCTTCGACTCCGTGCGTTTTCAGCAACTCGATCACGCCTTCGTTCGAGAGCGTGCGAAGGGCGTTGCCGAGCTTCGACGAATTGCGATCGCCGAAGAGCCGGACGAATTGACGGGCGTCGAGCGTGTTTGAAAAGTTGCAGCGCCCACCGCCGGAGATGACGACTTTTTTCGCTGGAGTTTTCATGCGTTCGAACAGCACCGTACGCGCTCCGGCGCGAGCCGCCCCGATGGCCGCAAGAAACCCCGCCCCGCCCGCGCCGATCACGGCAACATCGATGAGGTCCGACGATTGTGTTGGAACCAAGAGTGATGACATGCGCCTATAATATGGGAAGGCGAGACGCGTTTCAATACAGAGCTGAAATCGATTCGACTCTATTTCTTCAGCCAAGCATCACGAATTTTTTTCTGCGCGTCAGTCGCGTCCGGCATTTCAGCAATTCGAGCCGTAAACGAACCGGATGCGTTAGGGCGTTGCGACAGTTCATATTTCATCCCGGCATAATTCAGGATTTGAGCGTAAGGGGGATGTTCAAGACCGTTGACGTATTTCGCAAAAAACTCCGAGTAGTCCTGACCGCTGAGGTTCTTGATTTCAGTGAGCAGATCCTTCGTGTCGAAGCCCTTGTTCTTCAGGAAATAATGTGCATAGAGTCCCCGCATGACGTCATCGAGTCCCTTCTCGCCATTCGTATCGTGAAGAATTGAGAGGTCTAGAAGTGTTCCCAGATTTCGTCCCGTTAAATAGTATGAGATCTCAAACCGCACATGGCGATCGTAATTGAGCCATGTGGCCGTGGACGCTTCCGCGGGGGAAATGTAATCGCGTGCGGGCGTACTTTCGACTTGAGCGATGGACGCGGCGGTATCCTCATAAAATTCAGTCGGGGACATCAATCCGGCGCGATAAAGCAGAAGGCTGCCATAATAAGTAGTGAAGCCTTCGCTGACCCAAAGAAGCGGCGTTTCGACTTCGCGCAAATAATCGTATGGCCATAATTGCACGGGGCGGATGCGTTTGGCATTCCACACGTGGAAAAATTCGTGCGCCGCCATCCATTGAAGCATTTCCTGAGACGATCCCGCACCGTGTGGAAAAAAACAGACGTGCGAATTGGCGTGTTCAATGCCCCCGGCCGCACGCGTCTCTGACGGACGGAAAAAATAAAAGAACACGTATTTATCGTACGGTAGGCCTCCAAACAAGGCGCCGCCGGCTTCTACGATCTTTTTGAATCCGGACGCAATTTGGTTTGCGCGCGGTTCGTTGATCGCGCCTTTGGGGTAGCTCACAAACCAATGCGGCTTACCCATCGCATCGAATTTTCGCGCGTCAAATCGACCCATTAATACGGGGCAGTCGACGAGTTCGTCGTAATTCGATGCTGTGAATATGCGCGGGTCGTCTGTTTCTTTCAGTGCCGAAATCACACGCCACTCGGCGGGACATTTCAACGTCACCGCACAGGGACAATCGCGATGGCCGGTCGCCATTAAAAAGAGTTCCGTGCCCGTGAAGAACGCAATGTCGGTATCTATCTTGGCTTGATTCAACGCAAGTTTCGTCGCGTTGTAATCGAATTCAATTGTCACGCTGGCGAGGTTCTGAGTATTGACGCGCCACGTTTGCTTGAGAGTACGCTCATGCAGCAAACGTTTTCCATCCGGGCCTCGGACAATGAAACGGCTTACGTTTCGCGCGTATTCTTCGAGCGTGTACCATCCTGGCGTCCAAACGGGCAGAGAGAGTTCGATGCTCTTGTCGCGGATATTTTTCACCGACGCACTTACATGAAAAAGATTCTCGTCAATGTTTGCAACGTCGACTGTGTAATCGATTCGTAACGCCTCCTCGGCGGCATGTGAGGCAATCGCCACCACGATTGCCAGAAGAAAAAACCGGTTCCATTTTTTTATTTCGAAAAACACGCGTCACTCCATTCTCGATGGGGACTGAAACAGAACGTGTGAAGTTTCAGTTCACGCCTTGAACTTTAATTCGCGCCAGGGAAACTTCGAATCGCAAATACAATTTTCGAAAGGCGGTTCCGAGCATGATGAGTCAAATCAAGTTGCTGCGTCAAGCGTCGCTGTTCAGCGACATGGACGATCAGGAAATCGCAGCGATGCGGGGCGAGATGGAAGAACACTCTTTCGTCCCAGGGCAAACCATTATTCGCGAGAACGAAGATGGAAAACTCGTCTATGTCATCGTCAAGGGCAGCGCGGATGTGTTCATCAACGACGCGTCCGGACAGGAACTCTTTCTCGATAAGATCGGTCCCGGCGGATTGTTCGGCGAGATGTCGATGATCACGGGTCAGCCCCGCTTGGTTTGCGTACACGCCCTTGATGAAGTTCAGACTCTTGCGCTCCACCGTGAAAATTTCCACAACGTCCTGATGAAGCACCCGCACGCAGCGATTGACGTGTTGACGGTTGTCACGCGACGCCTGTACACCACCGATCAACTGCTGCGAAAGAGTGTGAGCCGCAATGTCAATGAAGTCGTTGTTGAAAAACAAACGCTGGGGCTCATCATCGCCGACCGGTTTGCATCCACGATGGGCAGTTGGAATTTCATCATCCTTCAATCGCTGCTTTTGATTGCGTGGGTGGCCTACAATGCAATTGCCCCGGAAAAATATCGATTCGACACGTATCCGTTTATCTTCCTGAATCTCGCGCTCTCGTTCCAGGCAGCCTACGCTGCACCGATCATCATGATGAGTCAGAATCGGCAGGCCGATATCGATCGACTCAGCGCGGAGATCGATCATAAGGTCAATGTGAAAGCCGAGATCAAAACCGGATTAATCATGAGTCGCTTGAACGACATCGAACGCAGCATGCACTTTTTGCATCAGGAGCAATTAGCACACATGCAAGCAACGCACAACAACGGCGCAGAGAAAAAAGTCTAGTTTATTTCAACGCACCCAATCGTTTGGTCGCTTCCGTCTGCGTTTCGTTTCGGAAGCGCGGCCATTCGCGCAATGCTATTTTCTCATAGATCGCGCGCGCGTCGGCAGCACGGTTCTGCGCTTCGAGAAAACGCCCGAGATTCAACCAGGGTTGAGGATCGTCCGGTAGCGTTTCCATGGCTGTGCGACAGGCGTTTTCGCCAACCGTCCATAGGCTTTTGATTCGTGCATCGCCTGTAGAAGAGACGTCCAGTTTTCGATAGGTTGCAGCCAACTCCTTCGCGATATCGTATTCAGTCGGACGGTATTTTAGTGCCTGCCGAAATGCGGCGGCGGCCTTTTCGTTCTCATTGACCGAGGCGAGCCTCTCACCGTATGCGCGATAGCCTTCCGCTTCGCGCGGACGGATTTCGGCCATCGTTGCCCATGCGATAAGTTCGTCGTCTCGGCGTCCCAACGCACGATAAAAATCACCCCATCCTCGATAGACATCGATGTTCTGAGAATCCAGCGCCGACCATCGGCGGTACT
>JANXLS010001219.1 GCA_025355035.1 Planctomycetota bacterium
CGATCTGGCGGACGACGCCGAAAAGGTCTCTTTAAAGCAGGCTGACGGCAAACTTGTCGAAGTGCGCAAGACGGATATCAAGACGCGCAAGCCGCAGACAATTTCCACGATGCCGCCGATGGGAGAAGTCCTGACGAAAAAAGAAATCGCTGACCTGATTGAGTATTTGGCGACGATGAAATAAGTGCTACACGGGAACCCAACGACACTATGAAACAACTCATCTGCATCCTTATGTTGAGTCTCAGCGTCTGCACGGCGCACGCGGCGTCGCTCATGTATGAGGGCACTGACGGGCCAGGCAAGGGCAAGCACATTGTCTTCATTGCCAGCGATCCCGAATACAAATCCGAGGAAGCGCTGCCCGCGCTCGCGCGCATTCTCGCCAAGCATCATGGTTTCAAGTGCACGGTACTTTTCGGAATCGATCCGAATTCCGGCGTGATCAAGCCGGGAAAGTCAAACATCCCCGGCACCGACGTGTTGAAAGATGCCGACCTGTTGTTCATTTTTACGCGCTTCCAAAATCTGCCCGCTGAACAGATGCAACCCATCGTGGACTACCTCAAGCGTGGCGGCCCGGTGATAGGTCTGCGCACGGCCACGCACGGTTTCAAGTTTCCCAAAGACAACACGTTCGCGAAATTCGATCACACCTTTAAGGGTAATGATTTTAAAGGCGGCTTCGGTCGGCAGATTCTCGGCGAAACCTGGGTCGGCCACTATGGTCCGAACCATGTATCCAGCACGCGACTGGACATTGTTCCCGGCAAGGAAACGCATCCGATACTGACGGGCGTCAAAGACATGTGGGCCATCATCGGCGCGTACAATGCCAGTCCCATGGAGAACAGCGAAATCCTGGCCATGGCACAGCCCCTGAACGGCATGACGCAGGCGTCACTCGCTGACACGACAAAGAAGCCCATGCCCGGAGCTTGGACGCGCACATACAAAAGCGAATCCGGCAAAGAAGGCCGCGTCTTCACGAGCCTTTACGGCGCATCCGACGACCTGTTGAATGAAGGCCTGCGCCGCATGATCATCAATGCGGTGTTCTGGACCGTGGGCTTGCAAGCAGCGATTAAACCCGATCTGAACATCAGCTTCGTTGGCACACTGCGGCCTACGTGGAACAATGTCAACAAGCGCGCGGCCAGCGTCAAGCCAGACGATCTGGCTGGGTGGGAAACACCGATTTGGCCGGAGGCGAAGAAATAGACCAGTTGAATATTTAGTGAACTTAATGCGGTTTATCGACGTGAGTTAGTCGCATCTAAAAATCTTTAAGTCCTTTCGCCAAGGACAGCAAAGCGGGTTGATAGAGGTATAGACTTCAAGGACAACGCTAAATTGCAGAATGAACAACAGCAATCGCATTGAACGGATTGCCTGCACCTGTTAGCGCTGAACCTTTTTGAATCCCGGCTCAATCCCGCGCGCCTTGCGATCCATTGCGTTAACTTTCGCCGCTTTGCTGCGCGATTTTGCCGTGAGCGCATCCCGCTGTCGAGCGATCACGTCCGACACAGCAGACGGCAAAGCCAGTCTCAAACTTCCTTCCGCGCCAATGTATTCGATGAAGATCGTGTCGCCCTCGTCCTTCTGCCGGTACGTCTGGACGATGAATGTCTGCGAGAGTTCCAGCACGCTTGACAGCGAGCGCACTGTGGTGGCCTTTGTGCTGATCACGTCCGGCAGTCCATTCATCGACCGGATCGTCCGATCGAAGATGTCGCCGAGCGCTTTGCGTTCGGACTGATCCATGTTTTTAACCTCGTTAATCTTCGGAATGATGGGGCATCCAGCCGCCGAAAACAGCGGCTGGATGCCCCGATCTTCAATTCAATTCCGCCGTC
>JANXLS010001229.1 GCA_025355035.1 Planctomycetota bacterium
CGGCAGGCCCAGCGCGCCAGGATCGAATTCCTGACGCTCGGTGTTGGCGGACGTAAAGTGATCGCCGTCCCAGATGTGAATTTCGCCGGCGAAATGTTCGGCATTCAGAAAGCGCAGCAGCGGAGGGAGCAGCCACGAGCCGATCCCACCGCAGCCGATCACGGCGATCGAGCGGATATTGCGTAACATTTTTTTCTCCATTGTGATGATTACGGAACGGTGTTGAATTCGGACAAGTGTTCGTTGATTTCGTCGCGCATATGCAGCAGGTATTCTTTCAAGTCCTCGCGGTTCTCGAACTCCTGACCGTAGAAGTCGGACCAGGCTCCGAGATCGTCGAGAA
This sequence comes from Planctomycetota bacterium, assembly GCA_025355035.1. Taxonomy (GTDB): domain Bacteria; phylum Planctomycetota; class SZUA-567; order H5-PLA8; family H5-PLA8; genus JANXLS01. The sequence goes on from JANXLS010001229.1 coordinate 344, forward strand.
GGCTGGGCTTGCGGTCTTCCGCGACGACCTGCGGCGCGGAAACGGGTTCTTTGAAGCCGCTGGCGTAGGTCACCCGCGTCAGCCATTCGGTGTCCGCTGGCGGCAACGGTTCGCTCTTGACAACATCTACCATCGACGTAGTGAACGCTCTCCCGGCCAACATCCACCGGCAAGCGTAGCTGCGTGACGGTTTGTCCAGATTGCCGACGGTGATGTGCAGGCCGTCGAAATGAATTTCGTCGCGGTCGTCGGTGCCGCTGTGGAAGGCGCTGATGTCGGCGTGGCTGTGAATTGTGCCGAAGAGTTCAAAGTCTGCCGGCGACGGCGGTAGCGTGCCGAGATCATAAGACACACGCAAGCCCCGCACAGATTGCCGCGGGACGACGACACGCCACTCGCGAATCGCCGGATTGCACAGCAGCAACACGACAGCTTCGCTCTTGAACGTCTCGAAGATGGCCACGAAGAACGATTCGACGCGCTGAAACAATTCCAGCGGCAGCGCCGGGACATTCAACGTCGCGTCTTCTTTCAATTCAGCCAAGCCGGCAACTTCGTTGGTTTTGATGCGAGCGGAATAGAAGTCGTTCCGCACCTGCTTAAACAAGCCGTTGGCTCCCGCGAGAAAACACAGGTTGTCCGCGGGAAATGCGGCGCGCTGGTCAGGCGGCGGCTTCGGGATCGGATGCAGCGGGATCATGGTCTTGGCTCCTTGAGTTGCGGCGGCGTTTTTTGATTTCAGGCAGCCGGTGAATG
>JANXLS010001238.1 GCA_025355035.1 Planctomycetota bacterium
ACATTCAAGTGCAGTTACTGCGGCCACATGATCACCGCCGTCTGCAGCTCCTATCATTTCACCGAAGTTTGCCCAGCTTGTCGCGGCAGCGTCATGATCCCACGCCCGAAGCCCAGCACGCCTAGCGCCGCGCCGCTGCTCGTCGACGCCGTTCCATCAAAAGACTCCGGCGATCGGCCTGCAGGACATTACGCCAATCCCGGCGCGAGCGTCGACACCGTCATCCCGTCAGCTCCGGCTTCACAACCGACGCCCGATCCCGCGACTGATCCCTCCGCGCGCGTTTCGTGGCCATCGATCACCATTCCCGAAATCGTCGGCGCGCACGTTCCCGCGCCCGAAGCCATATGCGGCCCCGCTTCCGACGAACTTCCCCATGCGCAGGCCACCACACCGCTCGTTCGACACGTTCACGCGTTAAGCGAAACACAATCCGAGACTTCTCCGACCTTGAACACAAATCCGCCCGACTCCCCACTTCCTCCAAATCTCCCGCCAAATCCCGAGATTCAACCGCCACCGCCGGATTCGTTGCATCCGCACGAAAAGCCGACCGAAAGCCCGCTGCTGTCGATTCCGGCTAACGTCGACATCGGCCACTTTTCGAACGAGAGCGCCCCCACTACACCGCCGTTGCCACCATTGCCATCGGTCAGCGATCGGAACGCAATGCGACACAACGACGTCGAGCGTCCCGAATCCACGCCACCCGCGCGCGGTACGCGAGTCATCGAGCAGTTTACGCCGCTCAACATTGAAAAACTGAACTCAGCGCAAGTCGAAGCCACAACCCACAGCTCCGTCGATACCCCGGCGATCATCGTCCCGCCGGTTCAGGAAATCGACGCGGCGGCCATGTCCAACGATTCGTCACGTCCAGGGAATTCCAAGATCGACACCGCCACAAGACGGCTGGGCACCAAAGCGCTTGACTCCACGCACGCCACAGGCGTCGCGCCCAGTTCGCTTCCTCCCCCGCCCCCCGAAACACTCCCGGCCAAAGTCGCATCCGAAAACATTCAGCCCCAACGAAAGCCGCGTGTGCGCTGGGGCCTCGTCGCCGCCACACTGGCGATTTTCATCGCGGCCGGCGTCTGGATGTATATGTCGTTTCTCAACGGCCTGGCGTTGGAAAATCGCAAGAACGTCATCGACGCGACGCTCGCCAAAGCCAATCACTACCTGTTGGCGAACGAGGCCCAAACTACCAGTTACAAACGCATTCAAGGTGCCTCTTCCTTCGCCAAAATGGCGCAAGCCGATTTGGCCGGTAAGGACAGCGCAGCGCTGGATCCGAAATTCGTCGAGGAGCGCAATGCCCAGGTCAAAAGCCTTCTGGATGCCGCAGCGAAATCGTCCGACATCGAAAATGTTTTCGCAAAAAAAGAGAATGATCTCCCAGGTGTTAAAAAATATCTCGACGAGCACTTGAGCCTATGGAAGAAAGAGCGTAATTCCGCATTCGTCGTTCTATCCGAAATGATCCGCGAGAAGCAATCCGAACTCGCCACGTTCGAATCCGATCAGAAGATCGCGAAACTTCGCGACCAACTCAAGGACGCCAACACTTCCTACAAAGAACAGAAGCTCGACGAATCCGGAAAGATCGCCGAAGCCATTGTCGCTGCCATGAAGTCGGATCCCGTCGTTCAAGATATCGACCTGCAAAAACGAGCCGAGATTTTGATCGAGCGCGCGGCGCGTTGGAACGACACCGCCAAATCCGTCAACGCCGCAACCGGCGACAACGCCTCCTTCGCGAAAAAACGTCTGCAAAATGAAATCGGTAAACTGGATCCCGCAAACGAAGACCTCAAGCCGCTCTTGAATCAATACCAAACGCTGCTTGGGAAACTCGACCTCGCCGAAGCCGCATCCTTTGCCAAGACGGCTCAAAACGAACTTCTCTCCGCCGAAGCTCTCTATAAACAATCCAAAGTCGAACTCGCCGCCGAATCCGCCGCTCAGTTCCTCTCCAAGATCCCGTCGAACCTCACGGAACAAAGCCGCGATTTGATCCAACGCGCCCGCGCGCTCGTCGAACACGGCAAGCAATTCGACGTCGCTGCTCAAATCCGCGCCAGCGGCAAGGGTGATAAAATCCCAGACGCCAAGAAGCGCCTTCAAGCACAGATCGACAAGATCGCCGCATCGAAAGCAGACGTCAAGCCGTTGCTCGACCGTCTCGAAATCTTCAAATCCGAACTCATCGAGGACGAACGCGCAATCAAGAAAACAGCTCAGCGCGAAAAGAAGCGCGGCGAAGGAACCGACTATGCACTCAATACGCCAGACGCCGCAGCCCTTTTAATGAAGCTCAAGCGCTTTGCCGAACTCGATGAACGTTGCGTTCCTGGCGAACTCGATTTCGATGGCTTCAATTTCGATTTCGACCACAAACCCTACAAACTCTGCTTCCACCGCGAAGCCGACAAAAAGACCGTGCTTTTCCTCGAAACCGACGACAACAAAATCATCATCGACCCGCGTCATTTCGAAGCTGCGGAAAAGACATTCCGACCGCGCTGGCACCGCGCGTTCTACCACGCGATGGCGTTGGCCGACGCCATGACCAAAGCCGGTGTAAAATCCGACGACTATTGGGATTCAAAAGAAGAAGCCCCGTTCGTCTCCGCGCGCCGTATCGACAAGCAGGGAAATGAATATATCTTCCTCGGTGACCGCCTCTTCACAGGCAAAGCACAGGAAAAAACGGATCAACAGAAGAAGATCGAATCCGAATTCCGCGCCCAGGCCGAGGCGCTCGCGCTGGCTGTCGAACAAGACGACGCCACGCCCGAAGACATCCGCAAAACCATTTCGTTCGCCGTCCGAGCGTCAGCCGTTGAAGTCGATTGGAACGACCACCTCGAAGGCGAATACGTTCGCAAGGTTATTCAGGAAGGCTACATCGAAACCAACATGCCCGGTTCCGCCGAACGCTTAAAAAAGGAACTCGCCGCCTGGCGCGACGGATACAAAGTCGTCAGCGAACCGTTCATGAATTTCATCGGCTCCTGCCCCGAAGGCGAAGCCACCGAACTCCGCACCTACGAAGACCGCGCGGTCTGGCGTCTCTACGACAAGAAGTCTGACATGACGACATTTGCAATCACGAACCCCGACGACGAAAAGGACTGCCTCTTCATCCTCTTCGATTTCCCCGGCAAACTGACCGAAATGCCCGCCGACAAACCCGCTGCAAAAGTCCGGATGACGCATCAAGCCGTCGGCGTGCTCTCGTGGTACGATCCCGCGACGAACAAAATGGAATTTGACAAACAAAAGTGGGATTTCGCAGCCGGCTTGGAACTCCCGCCGTTGCGCGACAACGACCGCCTCCTTTATGGATACGGCACCGCCGCCTGGTCCCATCCGCCGCACGTCCTGCTCATCGATAAATCCGGCCGCACAAAAGCGCTCGTCACTCCCTACGGCCGCGTCGATGTCACTGATTTCAAAAAGATTACCGATGTCGCCGCGCGCCAGAAAGCCATGGACGCCTTCCTAGACCAATTAACAATTGTCCTGCCCAACAAAACCGAAGGCTGCTACCCGCATCTGTATTTCCGCTACTTCTTCCAGTACATCCTCGACAGCCCCGTCACAACCCATCCCGATCTGCTCGGCAGCCGCGGCCACACCGGCGACATTCATCAGACAACGTATCAGTCGCTCGAACGACTCATGGGCGGACGCTACGTCGGCGACTGCGACGACATCGCCGAGTTGTATATGACGCTCGAACGCAAGATGGGCAACCTCAGCTACGTCATGTCCCTTCCCGGCCATGCCGCCTGCGGTTGGGCCGAGAAGAAACCCAACGACAGCACCTACCGCTTCTACATTCTACAAACCGGCCCCGTCCGCCGTTTCGAGGATACTTCGCTCGACAAAGTCGTTGAAAAAGCCTACCGCGCATTCGATCCCGAAGGCACGACGCGCTTCGATCCCAAGAGCCTCGCGTTCAACTTCCGCTTCAACAATGAACCCACGCGCACCACTTATTACCTGAGTTCGCGCATGTTCGTCGACGCCAAATACGGTGAAGCCATGGAGCGCGTCCAGAGCTACTGGCACTTCCATTTCTACGCGCTCGGCATCAAGACGATGGATGAGATGATCAAGTCCGGCGACAACGTCTCCGAAAATTGGAACGAAATCGCCGGCCTCTACGGCCAGGTCCGCGAAGTCGAAGACTCCATCCGCTGCTCTCACGAATCGATCAAGAACCTCAAGAAGGAAGAGCGCCTTTCGCGCATGAGCGAAGAATACCGCATCGCAACCATGTGGCGCAGCGAACACGACAGTGAAAAATCGTACGAAACCATTCGAGCGACCATTGCCGAACTGAAGCAAATCCAGCGCACACCCGAAACGTTCGAATACCTCGGCATGCGCATGCAAGTGGCCGGATTGCTGCTTGCAGTCGACCGCCCCTGGGAAACATGGGACCTCCTTCGCCCGGACATCGAACTCCTCGGCAAGCCCGGAAACTACTTCCTGAAATTGGATCACGTCGGCGTCCTGACGTCGGCTTATCTCAAAATGCAAGACTTGATTCGCGCTCGCAAAGTCCTCACCAAAGCCGAGAGCCGCCAAATGTCCGACCTGCTCAAAGTCCTCCGCGACTTCTACAGCAACGGCAAAGCGATCTTCGAAGACTCTGACGGCTTCGACGACTACATGCGCAAATACGCTTCCATCGGCATTTTTTACGCCGGAAAAGTCGGTCGCAAGCGCTACGTCGAAGAGTTGATGAAAGACGGCCCCTATCCCGAGATCGGCAAAAAACGCGACCACGAAAACCGCAAGAATCCCGACGAGGAAGAAGATTGGAAGTGGATACGCGTTTCGCTACTCTCCTACTCCATCGCCATCGGCGACGCCATCGACCTCGACGACCCGCCCGAAAAATGGCGCATCGACGAAGCCATCAAGCTCTGCGACCGAATGCAGAAAGCCGGGATCGAAGCCGCCAAACACGGTTCCCTCGGACCGTTCGATTTCCTCCTGAACAGCAACCGCGTGCTCCGCGATTTCCTGGTCAAGGATTGGACCGACCTCGAAAAAGTCATCCAA
>JANXLS010001262.1 GCA_025355035.1 Planctomycetota bacterium
CCGTCGAATGTCACCAAGAGACGACCATTGCCGATCGGGAGATCACGGGGCATTGTGTGTTCCTGAAGGCCGTTCGAATACAGTGAAAGAAGCGTAAATTTTTTATCATCAAATGGCCACGAATCAACTCAAATTTCCGTGGCCAATTAAAGTAAAAAAATTCGCGAGCTACTTGTTCGTGTGTCGTGGGATCTTGATGTAAGGTAGACGCAGACCTTGCAAAATCGGTCCGCTGTTCAAGCGCCCTTCGATGACGTCGATGACTTCCGGTGACGTCGGATCGCCGTTGGTCAGGTTCGGGAATTCGGACTTGAGCTTCGGGATCGACGCGAGCAACGCCGTCTTGACCGCCGCCTCGCTGGCCTGATCGCAACGCACACCTTCCGGGGGTTCGTATCCGCGCTGGCCATTGAATGCAATGACATCGTCCTGATCGACGCCGTCGCCGGAGACGCCCAAGCCGCCGACGAGCAGTCCGTTTTTGTAAATTGGAACGCCGCCCGGGAAGATACAGATGCCGTCACGCAAAGTGCTCGGCGGCGCGCTGCCGACGTCGTAGGTCGGGCGCAAGGAGAGATCGACGAAGATCGACACTTGAAGCGGGGAGAGGCGGCCGTCGCGAATGTGCGGGAAGCGGCGAGCTAATTGCGCAACCGCCGCTCGGGTTGTTCCGGGAATGATGTTCGTCGTTCGGTCGGTGAGCAACTGACTGATTTCGGTCAAATTCGCCGCATCGGTACCGGTCGGGTTCGTACCCAGCGCGCCGGCGTCGCCACCCAACTGAGGGAGCAAGCCGCTTAACGGGCCCGGCGGATGGGCCGAGACACCCGGCGGGAAGAAGGTCTGCGACATGAATCCAATCGCGCGCGACGAGAAGCCGACGTTGTCGGTGCTGAAAAACGCGGCGGTACGACCTTTTTGAACGCAGAGATCGAAACTGAAGACCGTCGCGTCGTTGGTGCGATAAAGGCCGCAGATGTTACCCTTCATGTCGACGACTGTGATCCATACCTGAGCTGAAACGCCGCTGGGATTGCGGATCGCGGCGCGGGTCAGGAACGCCTGATCGGCGGCCTGCTGAACCATTTTCAACACGTCGGCTTTGGT
>JANXLS010001279.1 GCA_025355035.1 Planctomycetota bacterium
GACCATCGCATTGAGAGCCACTTCGAGACCCCCATCGGTTCCATTCTTGAATCCGACCGGCATCGACAAACCACTGGCCATCTCGCGGTGCGTCTGACTCTCGGTCGTCCGAGCGCCGATCGCCGCCCAACTGATCAAGTCCGCCGTATATTGCGGCGTGACCGGATCGAGAAGTTCCGTCGCGCACGGCAGTCCGAGTTCGTTGACGCGCAGCATCAAGCGCCGCGCGATTCCGAGTCCCGTCGCAATGTCGCACGATCCATCCAGGTGCGGATCGTTGATCAACCCTTTCCAACCGATCGTCGTGCGCGGCTTTTCAAAATAAGTGCGCATGACGATAATCAGTTCATTTTTCGTCGCTTCGGATACCGCCGCGAGTTTTTGCGCGTAATCGAAGGCTGCTTCAGGATCATGAACCGAGCACGGCCCAACGACCATTAGAATACGGCGCTGGTCGCGGCCATGGATGATGTCGCGGATGGCCTGGCGCGAATTGAGAACGACGCGGGACGCCTTTTCACTGATCGGAATTTCTTCTTTTAGCTGTCGCGGCGCTATCAACGGCGTAGCCTCCAATACGTTCGAATTTTCGATTTTGTCCGGCATGGTGCGATGTCCTTCCCTTCCTCATTTACAGCAACAACCCCACAAAAAACAAAAAAGCCCTGAGCGATCTCAGGGCTTCAAGGGGCATTAAACGGTTTCCAAAATTCTTCGTTTACGTAGCGCCTTAAAACCCTGACATGAGCCAGGGAAAGGTAAAGAAGCCATAGTAAAAGTATCCCGCCGAAATAGTACTCATGCGTATTAATCTACTCCCTTTCCATTTGCAGCGCAACAGAAAAACGGCGCGGATCAAGATTGATGTTGCGCCACGGAACCAGTTCGACCCTTGGACTCTCACCCCACCAACATCCCCACCAACCCGGCCGCATCCACAATCTTCACACCAGCCTTCTCTGCCTTTTCCTGCTTCGACCCGCCGCCAGCGCCCGCAATGAGAAAATCGAGTTTCTTCGAGACCGACTTGATCGCCCCGCCTTTCGATACGATCAGCGCTTCAATCTCCGGCCGCGCGTCGTAATGCTTGCCCTCAAAATCGAATTCCACATGCCCCGTCAGACAAAAGCTCTTGCCGCTCAAATTCCCTTCAACGTGCTGCAATTCCTTCAGAACGATCTGCTCCTTCAATTCATCGATCAACACCGCGCGGCTCTTTAGTCCGTTGACGATCCCCGCCGCCAGTGTCTCCGCGATCCCTTCAATCTTCATGAAGTCGTCTGGCACCGCTGCCTGTATTTTTTCGAGCGTCCCGAAATGGCTCGCCACTTTCGTTGAGACCGACGTGCCCAGTCCCTTAATTCCCAGCGTAATGAGAAACGTATCGACACCCTGCTCCCGGCACTTGGCGATGTTCTCGACAATCTTCCGCGCCAACCGCTCGCCCATCGGTTCAAGCGCTTTTTTATGTTCGAGCAATTTCGATTCTGTCAGTTTGTAAAGATCAGCCGGCGATTTCAGCAGCCCGGCATCGATCATTTTGTTGATCAGTTCCTCCCCGACGCCGTCGATGTTCGCCGCTTTGCGCGACGTGTAGTACTCCAGAAAATCCTGGAGCTGCGATTTGCATCCGCCCAGATTGGGGCACATCAAATTCGTCTCCGTCTCGTCCCACACCAGTGCCGCCGAACACGATGGACACACCGTCGGCAGCGTCCCCTCGTTACTCTCCGCGCCCGAGACTTTTTTCACGAAGTACGGAATCACTTCGCGTTCCAGCAGCACGCAGTCGCCCTTCGCGACGTTCGTGGTCTTGACGCGTTTGGCGTTGTGCGCCGTGCAACGCGAGACCGTCGCTCCACCGAGGTGGATCGGCTCAACGATCAGCGTCGGACAGACGCGCCCGCTGCGACTGGTTTCCCACTCAAATCCCGCGACCGTCGTCTCACCCTGTTCTCGCCCATATTTGAACGCGATCTTATAGCGCGGATGATGGCTGGTCGTCCCAAGATCCGCATGAAGCGCCAACTTGTTGATCGTGAAGACAACGCCGTCCGTGTCGTACGGCAGCGAATCGCGTTGAGCGTCGATCTCCGCCGTGATCGTCGCAATTTGCTTCGAGTCCGTCACATGCTTATAGAACGGCGTGCTGAAACCCAGCGCTTTCAACGCCGCGTAACTGCTGGCTTCACTGAGCCCATTTGCCCCGGGAATTTTCCCAACGCAACCGTGCGCCATGAACGACAACCCGCGCCGTCCTACGTCGCGCGGATCTTTCTGCATCAGCGTCCCGGCGCAATAATTTCGCGCATTCGGCGGGCGCTCGTCTTCCTTCGCTTTGCCTTCCGCCAGAAGCCG
>JANXLS010000001.1 GCA_025355035.1 Planctomycetota bacterium
GAATGGCTCTACAACGACAAGAGCAAATTCCAAAACATCGGCATCATCAAGAACCGTTCCTACGGCCGCATCCTCCTGCTTGACGGAGCGGTGCAATCCTCCGAACGCGACGAATATTGCTACCACGAATCGCTGATCCACCCGGCGATGATCTCGCACGAAAATCCAAAGAATGTGTTGATCCTCGGCGGCGGCGAAGGCGCGTCCTTGCGCGAAGTGTTGAAGCACAACACCGTCACGAAAGCCACGATGGTTGACATCGACGGCGATGTCGTGGAAAGCTGCCGCAAGCTGTTGCCCGAATGGTCCGCCGGAGCCTACGACGACAAACGCGCCGTGCTCGTCATCGACGACGGCAAGAAATGGATCGAAGAAACGTCCGAAAAATTCGACGTGATCTTCATGGATCTGACCGACCAGATCGACCTCGGCCCCAGCTTCGCGCTGTACACGAAAGACTTCTACAAGACCGTCGCGTCGCGCTTGAATCCCGGCGGTATTTTTCTCGTGCAGGCGGGCGAATTGAGCATCTGCGAATACTTCTCGCACTCGACGATCCGCCGGACGCTGGCTACATCGTTCAGTCGCGTCAAAACGTATTTGCAGCACATTCCGACGTTCTTCGCGCAGTGGTCGTGGGTTGCTGCGAGCAACGGCGAATTGGCGTTCCAGCTCTCGGAACAACAAGTCGACGAACGTATCGCATCGCGCGTATTGGGAACGCTGCGCTTCTATGACGGCCGAGCTCACCTACGCATGTTCACGCTAACGAAGGATCTCGCAAAGTTGCTCGAAAGCAGCGGCACGATCGCGATCGATGCCGATCAGTTTGAACGCGAATACGAAGACAGCCAGAAAATGTATTGCGATTAACGTCGTGGGAACGGAGCGCAGTTCCGTTCTCGATTCCATTGGGTGTCTTATCGCGCCGGGCCCGCTGGGCCCGCCGGGGTGGGGCGGGACGCGACGAGAAACGCCTCCCAAACCGCGCTCATTTTCGAACCCGCGAGATTCACTTCATTCGCACGGTTAGGGAGGAGTTTCCTGTGCCTGCGGCACCCGTCCCAAGGAGGCGGGCCACCCGTCGAAACGTGCGAAATTTATCATGACTCTATCCCTCAAACGCGCCGCGGAAGCCGGCCTCGCCCGGTTGTACAACTGGTATCTGCGACAGCGCAAAGTACCGTTTTTTATCGACGTCTCCGGACCGCCGCCCTTGATGCGCTGGGACGACTTCACTGAGTATTGCACCGAAAACGAGAGCTGGATGATGCTCTGTCATCGCGGCAAGGACCTCGTCGGTTGCTGCCATTTCCGCGACAAGCAACCGGGATTAGAGCTCGCCAATTTCGATACGGTTTTCTTCGATACTTATCCCGCCCCCAATTCGAATGAAGCCCGCGATTATGGCAATGCGTTCCGAATGGCCTGTAAGAAACAAAAGCTCAGTCGTGTTCAACTTCTCGCTCTCAAAGACGACGGCGAAAAAATAGCGTTCCTCGAATCCATCGGCTTTAGAATTGAAGGCGTGTTGCGCGAACACTTCTTTTTTTCAAAGACTTTCCAGGACCTGACGATGCTGGGTTGGACCGGCGGCGATCGCGTCGAACGAATGGCCGCGCTCGTTGAAGACGACGATCCGTCCGAAACTGCAAAACTCGCGAAGCCCGCACATGCCGCATTGCTTGCGCCGAAGAAAAAAACGCCACCGAAAACGTTGGGGATCTTCTCCCGCCGGGCCGAACCCACAGACATCGATTTGCTGATTCGTTGGTACGGCCACCCGTTGATTCAAGAAACGATCGAAGACGAAGAGTTGACCGGAAAAGCTCTGCGCACGAAAGCGAAGAAGCTCACTCAGCTAGATGCTTTCCGGGATGGGGAATGTGCGTTCATCATCGAATTCGACGGCGAACCGGTTGCATTCGCGCATTACATGTGGATCGATTGGGTCAGCCGGACGAGCGAACTCGACTGGTTCCTCGCGCCCGATAACAAGGTGGGTCCGTTCCTCGCGAACGCGGCGATTCGCGAATTCGCGCGCATCGCGTTCGACGGTTTTGCGTTGCGGAAAGTGTACGGATTTACATATGCGAGCAACGACATCAGCGTACGCCTCAACAACGTCTGGCTTGAAACGGAAGCTACTTTGAAGGACTATATCCCTGGAGCAGACGTGTACGTCCAATCCTTGCTGGCAAGCGACTTCGAACGAAAGTTTTCGCGTCGGCAAAGGGATGTGAACCCGTAAATGAATTTCCGCGGCAGTCGTCGTGTTCGCACTTTCAAATACCGAAGGAACTCATGTCCGACTCGCAGAAAACTCCAAACCCATTCTGGCGCATCGCGCGAACCTATTTTCTCACCTCGCGCGACATCGTCCCCTCGCTGCTGTTGATCACCTTGGTCGGCATCGCCAACGCGGTGATTCCAGCGCTCGTCGGTCAGGCGATCGATTTGATTGAAGATGTCGTGATGCAAAAACGCATCCTGACGCCGGATGCGGCGTTCAAGCAGCTCGTGATCATCTGTGTCGAGATGCTCGCGGTTGTCGGCCTGGTGAGTCTTGCGACATACGGCGTCACCCGAATTCAAAATCGCATGATCTATCGCGGGGCGGCACGACTGCGCGACGCTATTTTTTCGCACATCCAAGCGCAGCCCGCCAACTTCCTCACCGATCGCCGCATGGGCGAGATCCTTTCGCATCTTGTCGGCGACGTGAAATCGCTTCAAGATGCGCTGCTCGATCTCGCGTTCGAATTGCCGTTCGACCTGACGACGGTACTGGCGTTGCTCGCTGTTATATTCTGGCTCAATCCGATCATTGGCGCACTCTTCGCGGCGTTCATGCTCGGCGTCGCGATCATCTCCATCGTCCTGGGGCGCAAAGGGTGGAGCGACCAGCAGTCGACGATGGACGACGCCGCCGACATGATGTCCAGCGTTCACGAATCGCTCGGCGGGATGCGCGCGATTCACGCGCACGGGGCAGTCGATTGCGAACGCGAACGGGTCAACGATAAATCGCGCGAACAGGCTGAAGGACTCGAGGAAGCCGGCGAAGTTCGCGCCGTGATCAAACCTTTTTTTGGTTTCGCCGAATACACCGGCATCGCGCTGGTCATCCTGACGGGCGGCTATGCCTGCCTGCACGGCACACTGACGATCGGCGGCTTCGTGATGCTTTTGGCGTACATGGAACTGGCCGCCGAGCCGATGGTCCGCGGGGCGCAGATGCTTGTGAAGATGCAGCAAGCCAACGCCTCGTCCGCGCGTTTGCTCGAGCTCTTGAACGAAATCGGCGCGCGCGAACAACGCGGAACGATCGCGCTCGAGATCATCACCGGCGCGGTCCGGGCGAAAGACGTTTCCTTCAAATACCCGCGCGGCGAACGCCCGGCGATCAGTGGCCTGAATTTCAACGCGGCTCCCGGCGAACGCATCGCAGTGATCGGCCCCAATGGGGCGGGGAAGAGTACCCTGCTGGACCTGTTGCTGAAGCTTCAAGCCCCGACAGCCGGTATGATTGAAATCGACTCGACGAACTTGAACGATCTGACGAAAGAAAATTGGAGCAACCACACGGGCGTCGTGTTGCAGGACACGCAGTTGCTCAATCGTTCCATCGCCGAGAACATTTCGCTGGGAGCCGGTCAGTCCAGCATCGAAAAGATCCGAGTGGCCGCAACGGCTGCCGGCGTCGACAAGATCGTCGCGAACATGTCGAAGGGCCTGGATTCGCTTCCCGGCGAGCGCGGAGCCGGACTCTCTGGCGGCGAACGCCAGCGCATTTCAATCGCGCGCTTGTTCCTGAAAAATCCGCGCATTGTTATGCTCGACGAGCCAACTTCCGCACTGGATCTCAGCGCCGAAAACGAACTTCTCCCAGCGCTCGAAAGGCTCTGCAAAGGCCGCACAACTTTCATCGTCTCCCATCGCGCCGCCGTGTTAAAGAACATCGACAAAGCGCTGCTCATCGCGGACGGGAAACAACTGGCGTTCGGAACGCCCTCTGAAATCTGGGCGAATTTCCCGCAACACCGCGAACTTTTTCCCACCGATTGGGCAGAGAAAAAGTAGCCTTTATTTCTTCGTCCCGATAATCACGCTGCAATGAATCAGCGTCGCGATCGGCTCGCTTGCTGCCAGTTTCGCTTCTTCCATCCACTCGACGTATTCCGCGCGACTGTATGCCCGTCCTTCAGTCAGAGTGAACAGTGCGGCTGAATATAGCGCCACCGGTAGCGGACCGTCGAGCTCATCCGCCAACAGTGCATCGTGGATCAATAAGCGCCCCCCGGTCTGCAAGGCTTCCGAGAGCCGCGCGACCAGCTTCCGGCATTCCGGGACGTCCCAGTCGTGGAGAATATTCGAGAGCAAAATGGTGTCGACGCCCGACGGAACGGGATCGGCGAACATGTCGCCTTCGCGCAGATCCAT
>JANXLS010000493.1 GCA_025355035.1 Planctomycetota bacterium
CCTTTGTCGCGAACGGAAAATTCGATCGTGCGACGGATCTTTTCGAGCAATCGTGGCTATTGGAACCCGTTGACGAAACCGGGCTGCATTTTCTCTTTCCGGCTGAAAGCGGCTTGCCGCCAGTCGATCCGGAATGGGTGGCTCTGCAGCATCGGCGGATGGATGAACTGATGGCGGGAGCGCCCGGGAACCGGATGATTCCGCTACTGAAAGCGGCGCTCTCCGCGCGCCAAAAAGGGAACTACCGCGACGCAATGGATGCCTACAAAAAGGCGGTCGATTATTGCCCGGACAAAGCGCGCGTGGCGGGTGTGAAATTCCAGCAGGCGATCGTGGAGCTTGAACGCGGAGAGATCACGCTTGCGGCCGACTATTTCGAACACGCCGCGCGCACCGAGGATTTTCCGCAGGCGGATTTTGCAGCGGGATTGAGTGCGCTGTCATATCTGTTGCAAGGACGAAAAGAGGTCGTCGGAAAAGCGACGGCGTTGCTCCAATTGCCGGCGGTTCGCAAATCGCCGTTTGCGGCGGAGTTCGCAAAAATTCCATCGATGGTAAAGGGGAAACTCGCCAAGGACCACGGCGCGACGCCGGAATCGGTTTCTCCCGACGATTTGATTCATGTCTGGGCGGAGTTCGATACGTTTTGGATGCCGTGGGCTTCGACCCATGCGGTTGGCATGGATGTGGGCGACAAACAATTCTCCGCCCGCCACGTTGGCATCAAACGCATCACGGTGTCATCGATCAAGACGAACAAGCAAAAAGATCCGATTTTAAGAATTGCCCTGCCAGTCTCCGCACTGAAACTGTCGCCGTCGTTCGATTCGATTGCATTCACGGTCAGCGGCGAGATCGTTCCAGTGCCCGATAATTTCTGCGAATTGTTCGTTCTTGATATGACAGGCAACGTGTTCAATGGCAACACGCAAGCGGCGGTGCTGGGGAGAACGCGGGGACGACAGATCATCACAAAATTTGAATGGAAGAACGGCGGTGAGGTGGCATTGACCGGTGTCGATGTGGATCTATTCGGCGGACAGCGAACGTTCGAAAAAACAGTGCCGCTCGGGCGCCTGACGATGCGCAGGCCTTGAGAAATTCGCTCTTTTTCTTCTTAACACAAAGGCACAAAGAAAAACGGAAATCGATAGGATCAATGCTGAACGTCGAAAGCAGACCGTGGACATTTGGCCCGTCTCGCTTTTCTGAGTGCCTTCGTGTTTAAAATAGAGACGGAATTGCGCGGAATGAATAGTTCGGTTAGATTGCTCTTTTACGAAAAAACGCGAGGCAAATGAGAGTGGCGGACGTGGCAGAAAACCAACTTCCGGGGGGAATTCCGCAGGCGGTTCAGATCAAGCCAAAAGGCTATTGGGATCTGGTCGTGGTGCAGTTTCGTAAAAACATCATCGCAGTGCTGAGCATTTACACGATCGCCACGTTGTTTTTGATTGCGGCGTGGGCGTTTTTGTTGGTCAACGGAAAGCCGTTTGTTTGGACTAAGAATGGCGTCACGTCGTACCCGCTGATTCAGGATTTTCTCGCGCCGGAATTCAACATCGATTTAATCTTCAATTATCTGTGCCTGACCACGATGACCGTGCCGCTTGCGTTCGGAGCAAAATTCGCGCTTCAAAAAGCATTTGATCGGTCGTACAGCAAACGCTACTTTTTGATACCGGCGTTGGTTCTGGCATTGCTTCCGTTTTTGGACGCACAGAATGGTTTCCGCAAATTTTTGTTGGATCGAAATCCGTATTCAGAATGGGCGGAGCAGCTCGATTCCAAGAAAGGCGACCGCGCGCTTTTCACGCTGATCGCTCAAGACCCCATCACGCCGACGCGCGACGTGTTGAAAGCGCCGGATTCGAAGAATTGGTTGGGCACGGACAGCCAGGGCCGCGACGTGCTGGCGCGCATGTTGCACGGCGCTCGAATTTCAATTTCGGTAGGATTTGTCGCGGAAGGGATCGCGGTGCTGGTCGGCGTTTTCTTCGGAGCGCTGGCTGGCTTTTATCGCGGATGGATTGACATTGGGATTTCGCGGTTTATCGAAATCGTGATCTGTTTCCCAACATTTTTCCTGATTCTCGTCATCATCGCATACTTTGAAACGCGCAGTATTTTCCTCATCATGGTCGTGATCGGATTGACATCGTGGCCCGGAATCGCGAGGCTGGTGCGCGGCGAATTCTTGAGACTTTCAGAATTGGAATACGTTCAGTCGGCGCGGGCGCTGGGAGCGTCGTCGATGCGGCAAATGTTCCGTCATATTCTTCCGAACGCGATGGGCCCGGTGCTGGTCTCAGCGGCGTTCGGCGTCGCCGGCGCCATCCTGACCGAATCGGCGTTGAGCTATCTTGGATTCGGAGCACCGCCGCCGATGCCGACGTGGGGTGAAATGATCAGTCAGGGGAATGCAAATATCGAAGCTGCGTGGTGGCTTATTGTGTTCCCTGGCGTTTCAATTTTCTTGACCGTGACGATTTACAATCTCGCCGGTGACGGATTGCGCGACGCGATGGATCCAAAGATGCGACACTAGCAACGACCAGTTGTCATTTGGCATTTGTGATTTGGTATTTGTCATTTAATTAAAGCGAGCGAATTTTGCACGACACTCTTTAGTTCAACGATATTTTTAACGGCAAATTTCAAATGACACATGGCCGCTTCAAATTGTCCGATTAACCCGTGGTGCGAAACGAAAATGTCTCTTCTTCAAGTTCAAAATCTGCATACGCATTTTAAGACCGACGCGGGCGTGGCTCGGGCGGTGGATGGGATCACGTTTGATATTAAGAAGGGTGAGTGCGTCGCGCTGGTGGGTGAATCCGGGTGCGGCAAATCGGTGACGAGTTTCACGATCATGCGATTGCTGCCGATGCCGCCGGCGATGATTCCGGAAGGTCAGGTGCTCTTTAAAGGGCGCGATCTCGCGAAGCTCAGCGAAGAAGAAATGTGCCGTGTGCGCGGGCGCGAAATCGGGATGATTTTTCAGGAGCCTCAGAGCGCGTTGAACCCGGTGTTCACCGTCGGTGAGCAGATCGCCGAAGCGTTTTTGACGCATCACCCGGATGCTCAGCGGCGCGAAGCGTGGGAGAAGACCATTGAGGCGATGCGCGCGGTCGGCATCCCCGATCCGGAGAGGCGCGCATCGGATTTTCCGCACCAATTGTCGGGCGGAATGAAGCAGCGTATTTGCATCGCGATGGCGTTGATTTGTTCGCCGGAACTGTTGATCGCCGACGAACCGACGACGGCGCTGGACGTGACGATCCAGGCGCAGATTCTCGATCTTCTCAAAAACTTGCAGAAAGAGCGCGGCCTTTCGCTGCTGTTGATCACGCACGATCTCGGCATCGTTTCGGAGATGGCGGAGCGCACGAACGTGATGTACGCGGGGAAGATCGTTGAGCAATCTCCCACGCGCGAATTGTTCCGCCGGCCACTGCATCCGTATACGCAGGGGTTGCTGCGCGCGAGACCAGGCGGTGCGGCTGGCATGCAGCACAAGCGACTGTCTGAAATCAAAGGAATGGTTCCAGCCGCGACAAAGTTTGGCGATAATTGCCGCTTCAATCCGCGCTGTCCGTTGTGCACGGAAATTTGCACGCAGCAGCAGCCGCCATTATTGGATTTCGGCAACGACCACCGCGCAGCGTGTTTCCACACGAAGGCGGAAGGCATCGACGCGTGGAAGGATGTTCAGTAATGGAGCAGCGCTCCGAGGACGTTCCGCGCGACGAAAATGCAGTTTTGAATCGACCGCTTCTTGCAATCGAGACATCCGGAAATTCGCTCGGTGTGGCGATGTATTTTCGCGGCGGAGTAGTCTTCGATGAAAACGTGACGGAAGGCATGATTCACGGACGCGCGCTGGCGCCACTGATGAAAGCGGCGTTGGCGTCGCAGAACATCCGCGCCGCGGATTTGGGCGCGGTGGCGGTGTCGCTAGGGCCGGGATCGTGGACTGGATTGCGGATCGGGATTTCTGCGGCGAAAGCGTTTGCATGGGCGTCGAAGATTCCGGTGGTATGCGTTTCGAGCTTTGAGGCGCTGGCGATGGAAGCGTGCGGTTCGGCAAAAAACGGAACGATCATGACGTTGCGCGACGCCCGGAGCGAGGGCTTTTTTGCGGCGATCATCGACGTGACGGACGGCGCGCCTAAGCGGTTATTGGAAGAGTGCGTGTTGAAACCGGCCGACGTGATTGACGCGGCGAAGCGATTGAGCTTGGTGTCGCTGAAGGTTTGTGGAGACGAAAAATGTCTGACGCAGATCAGCGCTGAAATTGTCGCGAACGGGTGGACTGCGTTGCCGGAGTTGCAACATATTCCCGCGCGAGCGGTTGCGTTGTGCGGGTGGCGGCGGTTGCAAACCGGCGAAGGCGTTTCGAGGACGGCGGCGGAGATTCATAAAGTCGGGCCGCTGTATTTGCGGGCAAGCGATCCGGAATTGAAGTTAAAGAAAGTTTGAACCTGAATGAAATTGAACGGAGCTTACGATTCTGGAAACAGCGAGCAACTCTCCCAACGCACCGATTGACCCTGCCCCGGCGAATTGCGAACACAAGACGCTGAACGCGAATATTCAGAAAGCGGGCGCGAAGGTTTTGGTTCCGCATCTGATCATCAAAGCGGCGGGGTTGTTCACGAATTATTTTATCCCCAACCATTACAGCCTGGCGATTGCAGAAGTTTTCAAGGTCATCAATGACAGCGTGTTGAACGTCGCATTTTTGATCGGCGAGCAGTGTCTTGCGCCGGCGTACCTGCCGTTATTTGCTCGGGCGAAGGAAGAGAAAGGAGAAGATCGCGCGTGGCGGTACACGTCGATTCTCTTTAATCTGCAACTGTTGATTTTGATCTGCGTCGTTGCGGCGTTTGTGTTCTTTCCGGAGCGATTTGCGAATTTATTGACGGATTGGAAAGTAGGGGACGAGCCGGAAAAGCTGTTGCGACGGGACATCTTTGTCAAGATGCTGCCGTTTGCCGCGCCCGGGCTGATTGGGATGTCGCTGGCGAGTTTGACCTACGTGGTGCTCAACGGTTACAAAGAGTTTTTCTTTGCGGCGTTCGGCGACACGGTGTTGAAACTGTGCATTGTCGGCGGGGCAATTGCCGGCGGGGTGATGAAGAGCGATGAC
>JANXLS010000019.1 GCA_025355035.1 Planctomycetota bacterium
GGTAGGGTGTGCTCAAGGCAGAATCCTCGGAGGCAAAAAAAATCGCCTCTGAAATGGATGTTCAAGATGCAGCTTCTTTTAACACAGAAAAGTCGTTGTCGCCATGCGTGAAGCGGGACTTCTGAGAATTTCAATGCGAAATTTTCGGCAATGATGGCGGGTGGCGGCGGGGTAGTGCCCCTGGTGAATGTACGTTACCTCCTCTGGCCGGAAATGGGACCGTAAGGGTTCCCGGCTCGACATACCGATGCGATTCGTCCGGCGTCTTCCGTCGTCACTCGCTTTTCGAGGAGAAAAAGTGTTTCGGACGGCGACGAAAAGGGCAGTTGCGGGTAAAATAAGTGCTAAGGCGAAGCGGGAATGGAGCGGTATAGCTTGCGGTTCAACCTTGCAGGGAAGGTATTCCAAGTCCTTTCCCGCTGTCAAGGTAAAAGAAGTCGAATGAGTTGCAATAGCCGGGTATTTGGGCGGTTCCTAAAATGGATCAAAAAACGCTTCCTAAACGCTTCCTAGCCCGGTTCACAAGAAATAGTTCTTCCTATAAGGCCAGGTAGCCCAACGGCAGAGGCAGGGGACTTAAAATCCCCCAAGTGTGGGTTCGATTCCCATCCTGGCTATTGTTCAAGCTACTAAATTAGTCTCTGTATGGGGCTTTTGGAGCTATGCGACGAAGTTGGCGCATGATTTTGATTTTTAGACGGCAAGGCGCAGTGCTCTACTCTTTGCTGCTAATTTAGTCCTTTGCCCCCAACTGTCGGTTTCGCTTTCCATCCATCAACCATAAATTCACCGTGAACGCCGCATTCAAATTTGAGCGGCTCTTCAAGTCCGGCGCGCGTGGCCATACTCGCATTCTCGTAGCGCTCGGTATCGGAGACATTCGTAAGAGTGTTGTTTTTGATTATTGATCCGTAACTTTCTTTGCAGCGCAGCAATGGCCGAGGTTCGCCCTGGCACTCAATAATGTTGTCATGAATGTTGATGGTCTTGAAATCGCATCCGGGATTAAAGCCGAAGAGTCCGTCTTTGCGCGGCGTGGGCGTAGTGCGCGTCATGATATGGTTGTTGCGAATCTCCAGGTTATTGAAGACCTCGCTAATCCAGATCACGCCCCGGCCTGGGTTGTTGATCAGATTGTTGTGGAACGTCGCCGGGCCTTTCGCGGCCGCCTTTCCGAACCCGGAGATCAGGTTGCTGCCATCCTTCTGAACGTCGAAGTCGAAGAGGTTGTGGTCGATCTCGACACCATTGCGCACGAATTCGATGGAGTATCCGTCGAGCATCCAATTGTGGTGGATATGGAACGTGCGGCCGCTCGCGGGAACAGGTCCGCCGGCGTGCTTCGGAATTGAGATCGTGCCGTGGAAAATGTTGTGATCCATCTCCATGTCCTCATCGTTCTCAAATGGGAATTCGATCGAGAAGTTCACCTTGATGGTGTTGTGGTGGATGCGGCAGCGCTTTCCCTGGCGGCCCTTGATGCCATAGAACTCGCGGGCTTTGTCCATCTGAGTGCGTTCAAAAATGTTGTCATAAATCTCGCAGTCCGCCATCCAAATTGGGAAGATCGCGCCGCCGGTGATGCCGCCTTTAATTCCCGGCTCGCCCTTTTCCCAGCGTCCTCCAGCGTTGATGAACTCGCAGTCGTGAATCTTCGCGCCCTTCATCGAGAAAGTCCGGATGCCGGTCCAGAGCGTGTCCTGAATGCGCAGATGATGCAGATGCAAATCTTTGTTCTCCCAACCAAAGATCGCGCCGTGCAGCTGAGGCGCGCGCAAGGCCATGTCCGAAATGGTGATACTGCCCGCCTTGTCTTGGAGCCGAAACAAATAGGCGCGGGTGTCCATGCCCTGCGTTTTCATCTCAGGGTCGGGAAGGGTTTTGGTCGATGGCTTCCACGTCGCGACATGCGTGAGTATTGTCTTATCAATGCCCGCGCCTTTGATGATCATCCCGGCTTTTGGCTCCAGCGGCGCATCAAGCTCAAAAGTGCCGGGACCGATCTCAACGGTGCTGCCCTCGGCTCCGTCGCGCACGGCGGCCACGAGTGCGGAGGAGCTGTCAATAATTTCCACGGCGGAGGCGACGCCCGGTAGTGCCAATACGCAAGACGCCAACAAAAAAGCAGTGCGAAGAGTCATCACGAGTCCAATCTGTCGTTCGGACCTTCCTAAACACGATCGGACGAAGAAATACTCGGGCATTTCCTGTCAGCAGAATTCCGCGAACATTTGCTGGATATCATAACAAAACGATTCCAATAAATTGATATCGCAATACAAACTCCCTAATAAAAGTACATGCGGACTTTAACCCTATCCCGGCACATGGCAAGCGCCGTACGCGCACACTGGCGACCCCTTAAGAAGAGTTTGGTGTCATCTGGCCGTTCCGGAGCATGCGGGACTTTTGCGATTTCCGACATATAAGTTGAAATGTGCGACGCGTGTTTCTTCAATCTGCGAGCGCTTGCCCGAGCCCGCGCTTGTTCGGCTGAAGCGTTCTTATGACACACGAAGCAAAGGGTTCGATAATTATCAATACCGCATTCGCCGCCACCCGCGATCACCGCCTTGATATGGTCTGCTTCCCAGCAACTTGTAAATTTGATTGCGTCAGAATAGATGCCACGCCCTCGACGTTTGACATTCGACCATCCGTCCGCTCGCAACGTTGTTACTATCATCGGATGAATCGTCATAAATAGCGGGTGTAACACGTCGGATTTCAGGCATTCCAAAGCCGCGTCCATCTGAGCCGCGTTTACCCCGCACATCGAACAAATCCCATGATCTCGTTCATAAAGTTGCGCTCGCACGACTTAACCGCTCGCCATCGTCAAATACCGGCAACAATTTCGTGTTCATCGACGGCACGAACGAACGCATTCGCCGGGTTACGCGTTCGACAGGCATCATCAACACCATCGCCGGCAATGGCACCGCCGGCTTTTCGGGCGAAAATGGACAAGCTTCGGCGGCGACCTTCCAGTTTCGACTCGCCAGCAGCCCACTGCGCCGATGGCCGCGAAATTCGTCGATGAAGACCTGACCGCCGCCGCCGATTTAAAAGCGCCTAATCTGGCAAATCGCTTCGTCCAAGCCTATGTCCTGTTCAACAACACGTTGTATCAGAACAAAGTACCGATTGTCTTTGGTGCGAGTCGGGCAAGAGCGGACGGGCAAGTGTGCCAAAGTAACGCCGTTATGGATAAAAAATTGGGTTCGGGGAGGGGGAGTAGGGAATAAGCCCGATTGCATAGCCACGCCGTTTCCCCCTCAGCCTTGCTTCGGGCTGAAATCAATTCGAAAACGTGCTCGCGCCGATTTGGAATGATCTTTTCGTGTGAACGCGTTCACCGATCCGCCCCGTTTCCGCATTTCCCTCAAGGTTCAGATTCGCCGCATATTCCCAATAGCGGAACGCGAATTGCTCCGATACACTACTCATTGATCCCACTGTCAGCACGGCGTGTTCGTCACACACAATTGGAAGCGGAGAAGCGATGTCAATTCGCGTTGCGTTGAATCATAAGACTGAGTACCATTTTGATCGACTTGTTGAGTTGTCACCACACGTTGTCCGCTTATGGCCAGCTCCGCACTGCCGAACACCCATTCTCGCTCGCTCCATCAAGATCACGCCCGATGAACACTTCCTCAATTGGCAACAGGACCCGTTCGGGAATTATTTAGCACGGTTGGTCTTCCCGAAGAAAACCAAAGCGCTGACCATCGAAGTCGATATTGTCGCCGAAATGATCAACATCAACCCTTTCGATTTCTTCGTCGAAGAATACGGCGAATCGTTTCCGTTTACCTATGAAGCTGCTCTTGCCAAAGAACTCGCGCCCTACGTCGAAACGCTTCCCGTCGAACCGCAGATGGAAG
>JANXLS010000024.1 GCA_025355035.1 Planctomycetota bacterium
GATTCAATTCGAAATTTAAATATTAAAATCCTGCGCTGGCCGCCGGATCTGGACCTGATGCAAGCCGCACTCGCTCTTCCCGGTACCCGTCCAACGCCCCGCGCGTTCCGGCGCGTTTTCACCGACGGGGACTGTGCAGCACGTCGGATGGCAGCCGATCGTTTTGTAGCCTTTCGCATGCAGGGGATGCACCGGCACGTCGTGGTCCTTCAAGTATTGCTTGCTTTGTTCGCGCGTCCAATTGGCCAGCGGATGCACGAGCATGACGTGGTCCACGCGCTCTTCGATGATCCGAATTCGCGCGCGTTCCGGCGACGCGTCGCGGCGCAACGCTGCAATGCGCGCCGCATACGGCCTGAGCGCACGTTCCATCGGCTCTGTTTTGTTGATCCGACAGCATTCCTGCGGGTTGCGTTCGTACAGCGTGTCGTTGCCGTACACCTGCTTGAATGTCTCGCGCTCCATCACCGGCTTCAGCGTGATCAGATTAATCTTGTACCGCTCCTGAACCAGATCGCGAAACGCCAGCGTCTCGGGAAAATGAAAGCCCGTGTCGATGAACAGCACCGGCAGGGTCCGATCGATCTTCGACAGCATGTCGATCAGCACCATACCGCCGAGCTGAAATGACGTACTGAGACACAATTTGTCTTTAAAGTGCGCGATCGACCAGCGCATGATCTCTTCCGCGCTGGCGCTCTCAAACGCAAGGTTTTGAGCCTGTAGATCGAAGTGTGTCGCCTGCGTAGCTTCCATTTCATTCATCCGTTTCTGTGGCACTGCCAATCCATTCCCTCAACTATAGGACGTTTGCCAACCGCGTCAATCGTTCGAAGATTTCGTAAATTCCGCTTCCTCGGAATCGTATGGGTTGCATCGCGAGTGAGCTATGGTACGATTAAGAAACACTTTCTGAGGTGCTTTCTTTTTCCTATGCCCGCGCCTGCCACTCCAACGCCCTCTCTACCCAAACCGAATTCGGCGCAGACAGCTGTTCAAGTCGACAAGCTCTGCAAAGGTTTCGGCAGCGGTACAACGCGCATAGAAGTGCTCCACGACATCACACTGGAAGCGCGCAAAGGCGAGATGCTCTTCGTCGTCGGCCCGTCCGGCTGCGGCAAGACCACCCTTCTGACGTTAATCGCCGGCATGTTGGACGCGGACAAAGGTGACATTGCCCTCTTCGGAAAATCGATTGTTTCCATGACCGCAGCAGAAAAGACCGAATTCCGTCGCGGCAACATCGGCTTCATCTTTCAGCAATTTAATCTGATTGCAACGCTCACCACCGCGGAAAACGCCGCAGTCCCCTTA
>JANXLS010000032.1 GCA_025355035.1 Planctomycetota bacterium
GATTCAATTATTTCCTATCGTAATTGGCCATTGCCGGTCTATACAATGCCTGCAAAATTCCGGATTGTCGGGCTGGGGGCAGGAGCGCCGCCGGGTTTTGAAGAAATATTTCATACCACACAACTGTCCCTGCTTCGACGAACGGCACCGTGAGGACGCAATCGCGGCATGCGCTCCTCTCGCTCGAATTGGGAAGCAATGGAGCGGTCCTTGATTTTTGAGTCCGCTAAATTAGACTCGTGAATCATTGATTTTTGTAAACGTGCGGGGCGATTTTCGCAGGGAGTGTTCTGTCTTGGAAAAACTCGACGGTTTGCCGTTCATCTCGGTTGTGGTGCCGATCTTCAACGAAGAAGAGGTCTTGCCGAAATTTATTGCAACGATGACCGGTGTGCTGGAAAAGCTCGGGGAAGAATATGAAATCATCTTTTCCGCCGACCCGTGCAAGGACCGCACATTCGACATCGTTCGCGAAGCGCATGCAAAGAATCCGCGGATCAAATTGCTCGCTCTTTCCCGCCGCTTCGGTCAACCCGCTGCGACGATGGCCGGATTGGCGTATTCACGCGGCCAGACCGTGCTGGTGATCGACTGCGATTTGCAAGACCCGCCGGCGTTGATTCCGGACATGATCAAACATTGGCGCGAAGGCTACAAAGTCGTGATCCCGCAACGTCGCTCGCGCGATGGCGAACACCCGCTTAAGAAGCTCATCGCGTACTGTGGATATTGGTTTATCAACAAGATTGCGAACGTCAAAATTCCGCGCAACACGGGCGACTTTCGTCTGATGGATCGACGCGTTGTCGATGAATTGGTGAAGCTCAACGAGAGCCACGGCTTTCTGCGCGGCCTTGTCGCCGTCGTCGGTTTCAAAACGTACGTACTGCCCTTTGATCGTGTAGCGCGGGACGCTGGCGACGGCAAATACAACCGCATCACCGGCAGCCTGCGCATCGGCTTCAACGGCATCGTCGCGTTCTCCGATTATCTGCTCAGCGTCACGACAACGATCGGTTTTTGTATCTTCGCGTTCGCCATTCTGGTGAGCATTTTAATCGCCGGAGTCAAGCTCTGCGACATGTACGGCATCATCCAATGGAAATTCGAAAGCGGCATCCCGTCGATCATGATCCTGATTCTGATGATGGGCGGATTGCAAATGATGAGCATGGGTATTCTCGGGGCTTACATCGGTCGCATTTACGACGAAGCCAAGCGGCGGCCGAAGTTCATCGTTGAAGAAGCGGTCGGACTCGAAGGGGAATTCAGAGGACCGCGGGAATTCCATTAACTTGAGAAAAATGGGCGCGAATTACAGCCATTTTTTCATTTTCCAACCGTTGCGTTCAGAAAAATGGCCTTGTTTTTCAATACCAATTCTCGCCCACATCGTTTAGCATAAATTATATAGACTCCACGCGCCAGGGCCCCAAGGATGAGGGTACAGTTCGTGGAACCATAATTGTGGTGCGGGCTTCCAGCCTGCATCCGAAAGTCCCTTTAATGAAGGGAGAAAGCAGGCCCGCCATGCCCGTCCGCATCAGCAAATTCATCAATGGATATGTCACTCCCGAAGACGTTGGACCCGATTTGAAAGTCCGCAAAGGCCTCCCGCCGTTCATGCTCAGCTTCACCAGCGATTACAAACCGGTCATGACGTGGAACACTACCCGTACATGCAATCTGCGTTGCGTGCACTGCTATTCCGACAGCGAAACCAAAGCCTACAACGGCGAATTGAATCACGAAGAAGCGCTGAAGATGCTGGACGACATGGCCGAATACGGCGTGCCGATTCTGCTCTTCTCCGGCGGCGAACCGCTGATGCGTAAGCGCGTCTTTGAATTGATGGCGTACGCGCGCAAAATCGGTGTGCGCCCGACGCTCTCCACCAATGGCACGTTGATTTCGCGCCAGGTGGCGCAGAACATGAAGAAGGCTGGTCTCGGTTACGCCGGGATTTCGATGGACGGTTACGGTGACACCAACGACAAATTCCGCGGCAAAGTCGGCGCGTTCGACGCGATGGTCAAAGGCGTCGATAATTGCATGGCTGAAGGTGTCAAAGTTTCGTTGCGATTCACGGTTACGCAGCACAATATTCAGGATTTAGGGAAGGTCTTCGACTTCCTCGAACAGCGCAACATTCCGCGCATGTGCGTCTACCACCTCGTGTATTCGGGACGTGGCAGCGACATCATGGGTGATGATGTGGAACGCAAGTTCAGCCGCATGGTCGTCGATCAGATCATCGACCGCGCGCTGTACTTCCATAACCACGGCATGGAAAAAGATCTGCTAACGATTGATAACCATTGCGACGGTCCGTACTTGATTCTCAAGTTGCGCGAACGAGGTCAACACAAACTCGCCGACGACATTTATCAATTGCTATTGAAGCAAGGTGGCAATCGCAGCGGCATCGGCTTCGGCGATGTTGATAATTTGGGCAACGTTCACGCCGACCAGTTCAGTTGGGACTACAGTTGGGGCAACGTGCGCCAGAAGACGTTCCGTCAGATTTGGGACGGGGTCAGCGACGAAACGATCGCCGCGTACAAGTACCGCAAGCCTTTGATCAAGGGCCGTTGTGGCAAGTGCCAATTCTTCGAAATCTGCAACGGAAACTTCCGCGCGCGAGCGCGTTACGCAACAGGCGATTTGTGGGAAAGCGATCCGGCGTGCTATTTGACCGACGACGAAATCAACGTCTACAAGGACGCCAAAGGCGACTACCACAGCCACGATCCGAAGATCGAAACGGAAACAAACGAGCTTAAGCAGAAGGCCGAGTTCTACGGCAAGCAGGGTTTCAACGTCCCGCTGGCTATGGCTGCGGACGCTGTCGGCTGCCTAAGCGCGATTCCGAAATCGATCTCCGAACAGTATCTACTCAAAGCGAAGGAAGTCGGAGCCGTCCAAGCCGCAAAGGCTGTGGCCGACGAATTCACGAAGCCCGATCCGAAGCGCTTGGCCGAAGTCGAAGCGCTGCGACCGTTGGCGTTGATCGACGCCGAAAACGCAAAGGGCATTAATCCGACACTGGAGCAGTTGCAATTGAGCGGGGCGGCTGGGCAGTAAGTCTTTCAGCCCCAAAGGGGCGAACTATTATAGCCCAGGGCGGGTAGCTCTGGGTATTGTGTGGTCGGCAATTGAGAGCCCTGAAGGGGGCGGGCTAAACTCCGGCTCGGAGAACCGCATGGTAATATTCATCCTCTTGGGATTGTTTTCATTTCTCGCCCCTCTGTGTGTATTTTTGTTGACGCGAGGCGCCCAAAAGCGCAGCGAAGAAGAACTTCAATTATCATTAAGAGAGCAAGGAAGCACAATCCTGAAATTTGAGACCAACAGTGAAAACGACAGTACGGTCCATGTTCGTTACCGCGACAAAGACGACAGTCTTCACGTGGTGACATATACGCGGACGTTTTTAGGTATTAAAAAAGTCGAAGAACGGATTATGCGCAACCATAACCAATAGGAAAACGATACCGAGGAAGCCGTAAACCTCAAAGGCTTGAACTAAGAGAGAACGATGCTTGATACCGTCACCATGTCCCCCGAAGCCCCAACCCTCCCGGCCTTTCAAGGCGAGCGCACGGGCAAGCCTGATTTCCTCAGCGCGGATTTCAATCGGGCTCCGTTCATCGTGATTTGGGAAGTCACGCGCGCTTGCGATCTCAAGTGCGTGCACTGTCGCGCGGAGGCGATTACGATGCGCCATCCGCTGGAGCTTACCTTTAAGGAAGGCTGCAAGCTGATCGATCAGATTCGCGAGTTTGGCAAGCCGCTCTTTGTCATCACGGGCGGCGATCCGCTGAAGCGGCCCGACATTTATGATTTGATTAAATACGGCGATAAGAAGGGGCTGCGCGTTGCGCTCACGCCGTCGGGTACGCAGCTTATGCAACCGACGGTGATCAGGCGTTTCAAAGACTCGGGGCTCTCGCGCCTCGCTGTTTCCCTCGATGGATCGTGCAAGGAAATTCATGACACGTTCCGCAAGGTCGATGGCTCGTTTGACTGGACCGTCGAATCGATTAAAGAAGCGCGTCGTTGCGATATTCCGGTGCAGATCAACACGACTGTCTGCAAGCACAATTTAAAGGACGTTCGCGCGATTGGTGAACTGCTTGGCAAACTCGACATCTGTCTCTGGTCGGTCTTCTTCCTTGTCCCAACGGGTCGCGGGTTACGCAGCGACATTGTCTCCGCGCGGGAGCACGAAGAGGTTTTCAATCTGCTCTACGACATGAGCAAGGAGATGCCTTACGACATCAAGACGACGGCGGCACAGCACTATCGCCGCGTGGTCGTGCAACGCCGCCGCGCTGAGATTGCGGAACTCGTTGCACAGGGAAAATCACCCGACGAAGCCGCGCGAATCGTTCAACGCAATTCGATGCCCAAGGCGATTCCCGACGGAAACTACGAACCCGGTGGTTGGTCGCGCAACGCCGCAACCGGCGCGGCTAGTGGTCCCGCTGGGATGATGGATTCCGAACAAAAAGGCGCGCCGATGCGTTCGACCGGCGAGGACGCGAACGCGCTCCGGGCGAAAATCGCGCGTATGCGTTCGGGCGGAGCGCCTGAATTTGTGATAGCGAAACTGGAAGCTCAATTGTACTCCGCAGAAGGCAAGAGCGCCGACGGCACCAGCGCTCCCGTTGAATTCCTCACGCGACAGGACACCGCTCGCGGCGACGCGTCGCTCGACATCGGTCGCGCGTCAAAGGGCGTCAATGATGGCAACGGTTTCGTCTTCATCGACCACATCGGCATGGCTTATCCGAGCGGATTTTTGCCGATGGTTGTCGGCGATGTCCGCAAGCAAAGTCTCGTGGATATCTACCGCGACAGCCCGATCATGAAGCAATTGCGCGACTACCCGACGTTGAAAGGAAAGTGCAGTTGGTGCGACTTCCGCGACGTATGCGGCGGTTCGCGCAGCCGCAGTTAC
>JANXLS010000055.1 GCA_025355035.1 Planctomycetota bacterium
CTTCGTTGAAAAAAAGAGCGAACCGACGGTCCAGAGTATTTTGAAACCAGCACGCAGGACGCCGGAAACAGTGCCGCTGATTTTTGATTTTCCGGCCGGACGATTTTGCCACGCGACCGGAATTTCGATTGTGTTCATTCCCAGCACGACTGCTTTGATCTGCATCTCGACGGTCCAGCCCCACGTCGTGTCGCGCATGTCAATTCGCTTTAAAGCCGCGAGACGAATGGCTCGTGTGGGACCCAGATCGTAAAAGGCTCGGCCCCAAAGAAGGCGAATCAAACCGGTCGCCAGGACGTTTCCGAAACGTTGCGGAAGACTCATCGAACCTGTTGCAACGTTTTGCCGCGCACCGATGCACAGGTCGACGCTTGCGTTGTTCATTGCACTCGCGAGTTTCGCGATGTCGCTCGGAGGCGTCGTTGCGTCGGCGTCGCAGAAGAGTAGAACATCCGGCCAATCGCCGAGCGCTGCGATTGCGGCGAGACACGCGTAACCGTATCCGCGGCGATCTTCGCGGACGACTTCCGCGCCAGCGCTTCGCGCGATCGCAGCGGTCTGATCGGACGAGGCGTTGTCGCAGACCATGATGCGAAGGTCGGCGATGGGATCAAGAGCGAAGCGGCAATTCGAAATCGAAAGCGCGATGCATTCGGCTTCGTTGAATGCCGGGATTACGACGCCAAGTTTCATCAGCGGACGCCCTCGAGCGGGCGGTTTTTGAACGTGCGAACGACATGGAGAGTCAGAGCGAACACGAGCGGTATGCCATACTCGATTCGATGCAGATTCGTGAGCCAGGCGGCGGGCAGATCATTGGCGTCGATGTAGAATTCTCCGTAATAAAACAGCCCGACTGTAGCGACGAGAACCCATGGCAAGGCGCCCCATTTTGCGCATGCCAGAAACGGCAAGGCACCCAGCAAGTACCACGGGAACGCCATGGGCAACAACAAGAACCATGCGATCAGGAGCGCTCCGATACAGCGTGACAGAATTTCGACGGGATCGCTGGTTCGCGCGTTGCGAAACGCATGTCGCGAAGCGAGACCGCAGACGACCAGGAGCAAAACGGTTGCGATCATTTTCGCGACGACGGTACCAAGCGGACCGGTTGCGCCGGGAATTCCGCTGAAGGACACGTTCGTTTCGCCAAAGGCACGTGTCGAGAAAAAATGTAATACGCCGAAGAGACTTTCGTTGCGCAACCATTGATTGCCGAAAGGTCCGAGCGCCGAAAAAAAACTACGCTCGCCCATCGCGAGAAAAGGCAGGTAAAGGAGTGCAACGAACGCGATGGATGCGGCGACAAAAACTGCGGAGATGCGCCACGAAAAGCGCGCAGCGAACCATGCGGTGAGAATGGGGATGGCGATGAGCGGGTACAATTTCGTTGCGATTGCCAACGCCAATACGCTCCCCGAGGCGATCGCAAGGCGCGCGGGGCGGATGCGTTCATGGTATCGGAAAATGAAAAGCAACGCACCGAAATAAAGTACGAGCATGGCGTCAAGATGCGCGGAGTTTCCGACTTCTTTTATGGCCAGCGGACAGAGCGAAAGGAGTACGATGGGTACGCGTGAAAGTCGATCGCGCTGGGCGGCGAATGTGAGTAACACACCGCAAAAATAGGCGAGTCCGAAGACGATTCGAAGGCCGGTCCACGACCATCCGCTGATTTTGAACGCAGTGAGAAATGCGAATTGCGCGGCAGGCGGGTAGATGGTTTTGATCTCGGGATAGCCGACTTTATCGAGCGTCGAAGCGGCTTCCCAATCGCTTCGCGCACGGAGCGCGAGGTCGAGTTTTGTCGCTTGGGTTTCGGTCGGTTCTTTCGCGCGTTTGATTTCGGCGGGAGAGTAGCGGTACGGGCTGACGCCGGCGTTCAACGTCGATGCGTCCCAAAGATAGCGGTAGCCGTCGTGTTCGAGAATCGGGTTGGCGCTCATGAAAAAAAGGTGGGATGCGAGGCCTGTCGCGCAGCAGATCAGGGCAACCCACTTTTGCTTCGGTTCATGGATACGCGATGCGAGCCTGACGATGATGGCCCACAGCATGAATTGAACTGCGAGTAAAGCAATCACCTGCAGAATCGGACGGTTGTGCGAATCGTCGTCCCATACGAATTGACTTGCAAGCATCGCCATCCAAAACCAAACGGCGGCGGTCGCGATTGCAAGGAGTGCAGTCGCGACCACGCCGCCGGTTGAAGGTTGTCGAATGGGGACTGATGACGAATCGATCTTCAACTCATACGTCCAATCCGCCCCATTCGACCCAAGCAATGCGATTCGGTT
The DNA here is from genome assembly GCA_025355035.1 of Planctomycetota bacterium. GTDB lineage: Bacteria > Planctomycetota > SZUA-567 > H5-PLA8 > H5-PLA8 > JANXLS01. The sequence continues at coordinate 2,298 of JANXLS010000055.1, forward strand.
AGCTGCCTTTTTTCTTCGGTGCAGTTGTCGGGGCTTCGGTCGATGCGGCTGCCAACGCTTCAGCCTGCTTGAGGTACTTCGCCGGATCTTTGTCGAATGCGGATTTCGCGGCAGCGTCTTTGAACAGGAAGAGTTTCTTGTCGGAGAGCGTGAAGATCGCCGGGTTGCCTTTGACTTTGGCTGCAGCCGTTGACGAGACCGGGCAGTTGCCTTCGAGTTTCACGGCGTATTTTTCGGGAGCGGCATCGAACTTGGCTTTGCTCGCAGCATTCGGGAAATTGTACTGAAAGCCCTGATAGGCCGACCAGATTTTTGAGTCGCCGCGAGCAGCCGCGCCGGTGTCAATGACTTCAACCGGGCTGAAACCGTTCAGCACCAACATGCCTTCGGGCTTCGCCATTTTGTCCGCGGCATTTGCAACAGATACAAAAGCACTGAACGCCAATACACACACTAGACCTCGCATGTCCGTCTCCTTTTTAATATGCAGCCACTTCTGTGGGCTGCTACTTGTTTATGTCGTTCAAGGACCAATTGTAGTCTTGAAAAACGATGTCCACTTTCGTTCGTTTCTTTACTTCGAGCGCCGCTTCCGGAGCCATGAATTGAGCGACGAAATTCTTCAGTTCCATTTTGCGCTTAAAATCGTCTTCGAACCAGTCGTAAATTTTTGACAGCGTCAGCTTCGTTCCGTCCCAATGGGCTCCACCAAAATCCCGATTCATGGCAACGGCTTGATCCTGCAATTGGGCGTCAATCTTCTCGCCCACAAAGGCCTCGCTGCGTAACGGCGGGCATCCGATGGAGGCACAGTTGATCGCGAAGTGAATCCGCGGTTCGTCGAAACGCTTGCGCAGAATTTCGTGTTCAAGATCCGTCAGCGAAACTTTTTCGCCGCAAATTGTCCAGCGTTTGTCGTCCCAGCGCTGTGCGGCTGGAATGTCTTTGATCGATGCGATGCCGGGATAGTGCTCCAAGATCAGCTCCAGCGTAGCGGCATTGTACGCATTTACAAACAAAGCCAGCAGGTCGTCGCGCGTGCAGGTGGTGGAATCGATCGTCTCCAGACTCTTCAAGTAACCGCGCAGAGCGTCTTGATCCTTCTTAAAATTGGCGTAATCGACGCGGCCTTTGACGACGTGTTTTTTTAGTAATGTGTCGAAGGCCGAGTGATCGATGCTCGATTTTGCTTCGCCTTTTATGGAATACGTTTCGACCGCGACGACTTTCTTGGGATAAAAATAGTGGTACCTGACGTACCTTATCAGCGGGGTGGCGAGCGCGAACGCGAAAAATGCAATTGCGAAGGCAGTCAGTGTGAAACGTATAGCTGGGCTTGGAGTCGTCATTCTTTGGCTTTATTCAAATCCGCGCGAAACTGTTCCTTGAGAAGCCGGCCCCAGACACGATCGTAAGGATGAACGGTTTCGACCTGCTTGTATTCATTGTAAACGGGACGGCCTTCGTTGGCCCATTTGAAAATGGATCCCTCCAAATTGAAGACGTTTTTGTACTGATTTGACTGCAACTTTTGTGCGTATTTTGATGAACGCCAGCCGACCGAGCAATAGACGACGATTTCGGCGTCTTTCGAGACACCGGCCAGAGCGACGTCCGGATCGGCGTCGGGATCGACGAGGCGCGCTCCTTTTAAGTGGCTGATGTCATATTCGTCTTTGGATCGAACATCGAACAAAACGGGGGAAGTTCGATTGGAATCCAACAGATTCACGGTGAGTTCGTCGGTCGAAAGTTGTTTGACGTCGGGGAAGTGGGCGCGTACTTCCGTCTGGATGAGGCTCAGGTTCCCGGAAGGCGAGATATGCAGGAAGCCCCAGGCAAACAGCGCGCCGCTGGCAGTAATCGTCGCGATGAGAATCAAAATGAAACGTTTTCGGCTCATGGCTTTGCAGGTCCGGTCGGAACTTCGATTTTTTTCAACGCCATGAGATCGTATTTGTCGCCGGGATTGAGTTTGATGTAATCGGGCGTTCCGTCGGTGGGGGCGGTTTTTTTGTCGTAAACGCAGACGGATTTGTCGCCAATGACTTCGAAGATGTGGCCGGTGACGACCACTGCCGCACCTTGATCGATACCGAGTCCCAGGAGTTGAGGGAACGCTTTTTTCACGGCGGTCATGTCGGCGAAACGGTTGCGGAAGATGAAGTGTTGATCGATGGCGACGCCTTTTAAAAAGGCGAGGCCGCGCTCGTAGCCTTCGGCCATCATATCGGTGTTGCCCAGCGGATTGCCGCGGACGAGGTAGTCGCCCTGAATTGTTGCCCCGGCTGACGAGCCGCCGATGGCTCCACCGCGCTTTAATAAATCGTGCATCGTTTTTTCGGCGGGGGTGTCCAAATAGGCATCGACGTAACGCCACTGTCTGCCGCCACAGAACCAGATGCCTTTGGCTTCGTTGATGATCTTGATTTTCTCAGCGTCGAACGCGTCGGCATACTTTGAAAGATGGAACGTTTTGACGTTCTTCGCTCCCGCTTTGCGCAGCATTTTGGCTTCGGACGGATCCATCGGCGGGTCGTCGCTTTGGGCGGTTGGAACGGCAAGAATCAGCGCGTCGGGACCGCCCGCGGCTTGGATAAATCGGGGCAGGACGTCTTTGGGAATTCCGCCGCCATCGATGACCAGCGTTCCGCCTTCGATATCGGCGACTTCGCATTTCGCTGGAGGAAAGGCGGGTTTTGTGCGTTCGTGTGCAGCTCGGGACAATGCAACCAGATCCCAATGTGCGCCTGTTGAAAGCGTTTCGTTGCGCGCAGGGCGATCGGCGGATGGGGCGATGCGGATCGCTATTTTACCATGAGCGACGGACATGTTTCGCAGATGGATGAAAAGCGTGGCGTTGTCATCGAAGAAAAATCCGACCGACTCGGGTTTTGAAGCGACGCGCTTGAGCAATGCGCTGTGATCGTTCGTCGCGGATTGCGTCTCGACGATTGCGTTGGGAATGAAGGTGCTCATCCAAACGGGCGGGGCGGCGATCGCTCCACCGCGCGCAACGAGCGCTCGGAGTTCTTTTTCCACCGCGCTGCCGGCGAAAAAAGCGAGATGTTCATCTCCGGGCGCAGCGGCGATGCAGACGCCTGTTGCCTCCTTCAAATGAGAGACGAACGCAGCATCGTTGATGTTCGCGCGTGAAACATTGGCGAAGGTGACCGATTTCGCGCCGTGTGTTTTGAAATCATTCAATGTCTTTTTCGTGTCGGGAAGTTCGGCGTCATTCAGTGTCGTAAGATACACCATGTTCGCATTGGCTCCGCCCGCGACTTGGACGAGCGCATGTGCGTCGGTGTCAGAAAGCGATTTGTTTGAATGGAGAATCAGGAATCCCGGGATGCTCGGCGGTTCCTGCGGGGAGTTGGCAGCGAAACTTCGTTGGCTGATGGTCGCGAGTAGAAAGATTAAACAAAAAAGGAATCGGCGCATTATGGTTTACCGTTTGAAATACGTTTGGAGCGTTTAACTACATACATGGCGTTATCGGCTTCTTCGAGTGCCCTTGTTAGGCCGGAATCGGGATGGCGTTGCGTGAAACCGATCGACGCTTGGATGCCTTGTTCGTTAAAGACCTGGGAAATACGTTCAACCAAAGACTTTGATTGTTCCAAATTGCATTCAATACCCAAAACAGCGAACTCATCGCCTCCGAGACGTGCGGCTATGTCGTGATCGCGGATCGCGCTGCGGATGGCTATTCCAGCTCGACGGATTACGTCATCGCCCGCAGCGTGTCCGAGTGTGTCGTTCAGATGTTTTAACCCATCCAGATCGATGGCAATTGCGCTCACAGGATTACCGGTGCGACGGCAGCGTGATTCTTCCGCTGCGCACAGTTCGTCCCATCCGCGCCGATTGCAGAGCGACGTCAGGGCGTCGGTTGTGGCCTCGCTGCGAGCGCGTTCCGCCCGGCGACACAGTTTAACTCAACTCATTCCTGCTGTATAGACCTTTGGTGCGTATTTTCTATACACCGAGCGCGTCTCCACAGGAAAGCGGCGACGATATTTTTATAAAATGAAATGGGAGTATTTGAAAAAATGTGAAGTGATACGGACGTTTAACGTCATTTCTGTATAGAGGGGTAAAGGAATTTGAAAAAATGCTGTATCGAAACGCGATTTATTCCGAGTCATTTTCGTAAGAGGAACGATTGTTGCTTATTTTGAAACAGAAAACTGTCAGCAGCTCAATCATTTTGCAGTTAAACCGCAAACAGGGAGGAAACATCATGGAATTGACGCAGAATCGGATGGGGAATGCCGCGCAGAAGATGAAGGAAGGCGTATTGGAACTGGGCAGCGTGGTTGCCGACAAAGGTGTGGATTTGAAGGACGCCGCGCTGGAAAAAGGCCGCGCTGCGCTGGATAAGGGCGTTGAATTAAAGAACGCCGCACTCGAAAAAGGCCGAGCTGTGTATGACAAGAGCAAGGAGAAAGCTTTGGAATATCACGCGCAAGGCGCGGAAAAGATCCAAGCCAATCCTTATAGCAGCGTACTCTATGCGCTCGGAATCGGCGCAGCGATTGGGGGCTTGGTTGTTTATCTTGCGACTCGCGATAAAGAGTAAAGACTCTTTATCGCAAAGAACAAAAAGCACAGGACCGGCGCGGGGCTTAGCGACGGTTCTGTGTTTTTTGTTGCCCAAAAATATGTTGGTGGTGTGATTGGAATACGGTGACTTGGGGTCGTTACGAAGCCGTTGGAGACACCTGTGTTACAAGTCGAAAATTGATCCGTTGAATAGTATAGAAGGAGGCATCGAGTTGAACCAATTGGAGTAGGGAAGGGTTTTAACGCCGAATAAACGCGAAAAGGTTAGAGGCATCTAAAAAAGGCAGCGGTATGGGGCGGACAGGATGGAGCGTTTTTAGAATGGGTTGAATATATCGATATTATCATATTACGCACATATGTGCAACTTATGGAATGAAGATTGAGATGCAACTGGAAAGAGGATGTGGATGGCGCAACAATGCACACATGTGCATATTGTGGAACGAACATCGAATCGGTGTTTCGCGACATTGAACAGTAGCAGACCGTTGAAAAAGGCTCGCATGGAAAAATCCGGCGCTTTTTGTCCGGCTCTTCGTTGCGAGCTTCAAGCGTTATCTCCTCTGATAGCGCTTGAAGCTCGACGCCTCGATCCGAACAAAAATCGCTCGGCTTTTTCCATGCGC